>JAWCLO010000004.1 GCA_038850735.1 Methanomassiliicoccales archaeon | reverse complement strand
CATCAAATGCGGTAGTTAACGATGGAAGAGGGGGAACCGAAGGTCTTATCTTCTCCTTTAAATCATAATTCAATTAGTAAACTGCAAGGAGCGAGGTGAGATGGTAGAAGTCGAGCTGACCTTCGGTGTGCCGGACGAAATCGTGCCGGTGGTAAAAGAGAAATTCAAGGAAGAGAAGGAGAACAATCTCAGGGTCACGAAGCCAAATCCCAGACATCCACCGTATTATGCTGCAGGTGATCCGCGGGCGAGTCCCGAGAAAATCATTTTCCAGGGAAACGAATACTGGGTATGGCGCGTGACGCCGGGGAAGAGGTAAAGTATTAAGAACGCCAGAGCGAACCAGTTCGCTCTGGCAAATCTTTTCTCTATTGGTCCCTTTTCTCACCTAAGTGTTCCTATTTCAACATGACCTGAAACCGCATTGAGGCTATTTCTCACCACGGTTGAACAATTTCGGCATTCGACTTCAACTCTGGAGAATCATCGAATAATTGTCCATATGAAAAAATGGAAAGACATGATATTATCGTCTCGGCACGTGAAGATTTCATGCGGGCGATTTACGGGAGCAAACTCCAATAAAAGCGTAAATGAGCTGCCTGCAACGCAAAATTCATTACGGCAATCTTCGATTCTTGTCGAAGAGGCACTGTTTTTTCTCGGTTTCCAGCCTCTAAAACCAGGAAACCGGGCGAGGATGGGGATTTCGAGTGACCAGTAACATCATTAATCAAAAGGCGGACAAATGGCTTGAGATTCTCACCCCATATCTGCGCGATTACCGCAGGGAAGCGATTACTTTCAAGCCAGAAAATTCGGCACTCCTCGTTATTGACATGCAGCGGTTCTTCCTCGATCCCCATTCGCACGCATATATGCCTGATGCTGTAGAGATCATCGACAATATTCGAAGATTGCTTCGGGCATACCGCGATCTTTTCCTCCCCATCATTTTCACGAGGCACGCACTTCTTCAATTCGAGGATCCGGGCGCAGCGGGCAGGTGGTGGCGGGATGTGTTGTATGAACAAGATGAAATGTCTTCGATCGTCGAGGAACTGAAGCCGCTGCCTCATGAAATTGTCGTAAGGAAAACAAGGTACAGTGCGTTTAGAATGACAAACCTTGACTCTATATTGAAAGATCTTGGCGTGACACAAGTTGTGATCACGGGGGTGATGACGCATCTTTGTTGCGAAACGACTGCCCGCGATGCCTTCATTCGTGATTACGACGTCTTTTTTGTCATCGATGCCACAGCGACGAGCAGTGAGGATCTCCACATCGCGAGTCTGAAAACGCTGAGCGACGGCTTCGCTCTGCCCGTCAAGACCGACGAGGTGATATCGTGGTTGAGACCAAGGACGTGATGATCATCGGTGCAGGTCCAGGTGGTATTGCCGCTGCCATATACCTCAAAAGAGCAGATTTTTCTCCCCTTCTGTTAGACTCCCGTGGCGCTGGGGGGCTCATGATCAACGCCAATCTCGTCGAGAACTATCCTGGATTTCAAGGTGTGAGGGGAATCGAACTTGCCAAGCGCTTCGCCGAACACCTCGATTCCTTGAATATTCCTGTGGTGAAGGCGAGGGCGGAAAGGGTGAGGCGCACGGGCAGGATTTTTGAAATCACCACAAACGGGGGAAAGTATCATTCGCATGCGGTCATCATTGCCACTGGGACGAGACCAAGGAAAATAAGGATCAAGGGTGCGAAAGCGCTCGAGGGCGTAAAGGTGTTCTATGATCTCGAACAGGTGATATCTCTGAAAGCGATGGAGAGGGTCCTGGTCGTTGGTGGTGGGGATATCGCCTTCGATTTTGCCATTTCTTTGAGAGAAGCGGGCAAGGAGGCGGCGATCGTCTGCCGCTCCGCTCCAAAGTGCTTGCCTCTTCTGCGGAGAAGGGCAGAGGCGAAAGGGATTGAGATACTCGAAGAGCACAGGCCTTTGGAAATCATCAAGCAGGGCAATGCGATTACGCTCACATGCCAATTTCAGGGCGAAATGAAGTATCTTTATGGCGATAAGATTCTCATGGCCTGTGGGAGGATTCCCGAAATCAGCATTCTTGACCCTTCTTTGCGAAAGAGGATCATAAGAAAGACTCCTCCTGCGACGGGGATTAAGGGGCTTTATCTCGTTGGGGATGTGAACAGAAAGAACTGGCGGCAGATCGGCATCGCGGTGGGTGATGGAATTATGGCCGCGATGATGGCGGATCGCTATTTGAAAAGGAAGGTGGGGAAATGAAGTTGCTTGCTGAGTACGGAAACGAGGAGCTCGCGAAAGTCTATGTATTACAAATGCGGGGAGATGACGGTCATGAGGGGGACGATAGTGATTTTATTGTGGAATGTGTTGAATCGATACAGCCACCGATCCCGAGGGAGAAAAAATGGGTTCTTATCGTATCGACGATGTTCGGATGTCCCGTAAGATGCAAGTTCTGCGACGCCGGCGGGAATTACAGAGGCAAACTGACCTCACAGGAGATTGTCGACCAGGTGCTTTTCATGGTCAGCAAGCGGTTTCCTAACTGCAAAGTGCCCATACCAAAATTCAAGATCCAGTTTGCAAGAATGGGCGAGCCGTCGCTGAATCCAGCGGTCATTGAATCGATGTACGCTCTTCACGATACACTCGACGCGCCCGGGCTTAACGTGTCAGTTTCAACGATAGCGCCCGATGCGCCAATCGCGGAAAGATTTTTCGAGGAACTTTTGGAAGTGAAGGAGAAACTCTTTCCACATGGGAAATTCCAAATGCAGTTCTCTATCCACACAACCGATTTGAAAAAGCGAGACGAGCTCATGCCCATGAGGAAGTGGTCTTTCGAGAAGATCGCAGCATATGGCGATCGATTTTGCTCACCTGAACGCGGAGATAAGAAGATTACGCTGAACTTTGCACCAGCGGTTGGCTGCGCCATTGATGCTTCATTGATCAGACAATATTTTGATCCTGGAAAATTCATCATCAAGCTTACTCCCTTGAACCCGACGGTGCGCTCACACGAGGAATCTCTGGAATCGCAAATCAATCCTCACGATCTCATGACTTCACGGCAATTGGTAGATGCATTCAAGCAAGAAGGATTTGAAGTGATTCTCAGCATTGGTGAGTTGGAGGAGAACAAGATAGGGAGCAACTGCGGTCAATACGTGCAAAGGGCCGCACGATCTTCACGGAGACCAGAGAGTAGCTATGACCTCGAGAAATACGGTGCGAAGATTGTCTCTTCCTGATTTCATGCACGCAAATTCGATTGACGAATGAGACATTGAGAGGCTGATGCCGAAAAAAGGCGGAGGTCGGAATAAGCTAGATGTAATGAATTTTTGCTGTGTTTTTAAAAGATGAAAAAGATTATGTTCGCAACCAGTAATACATCCGACAATGCCAGAATCCTCGCTTAGCCTCGCCGACAAATCAAGACCAGCAATTCTGATCTCGGCAATTCTGATCGGATTGCTTGTAGGCTTTCAATTCCAGCAGATCTCAGCGATCGCCGATCCCATCATATATTTTACCCTCATCATCCTTATTTACAGTGTAGTACTCAACATCCCATTCAAGCACGTATTGAATTCTTACAGGAATTTACGCTTCTTCTCCTTCGCATGGTTTCAGAACTTTGTCATAATACCACTGCTCGGCTTCATGCTCGCTCTCATTTTTCTAGGCGCGTACCCTGCCATATTCGTTGGCTTTATTCTCTATATCGTGACGCCTTGCACGGATTGGTTTTTGATGTTCACGCAAATGGCGAGGGGCGATGTACCGCTAGGCGTTGCGCTTTTGCCAACAAATCTCATACTTCAGATTTTGCTTCTTCCTGTTTATCTTCTGCTTTTTGCAGGGAAGTTGATTCCGATTCAAATCGAGGCTTTCATCGAAGCACTCCTTGTTTTCGTGATCACTCCGATGGCGCTGGCTGGTATGACACGCTACGCGATGAAGAGATTAAAAGGTGAGGAGAGGGGAAGGGAAATCATTTCTAAAATCTCAACTCCACTGCAGATGGCAACACTCGTCATTATCATCTTTTTCATGTTTTCTGGACAAACGAAAGTCATCGTAGACAATGCGGGTCCCCTCGCCCTCGTTTTTGCACCACTCGTCATTTTTTTCTTCTTGTCTTTCTTAATTGCTCAGTTGATCGCGAAGTACACGAATATGAATTACGGAGAGCGCGCTCTCCTCACATGCACGACCGCAGCAAGAAATTCCCCTCTTGGTCTGGCAATCGCCGTAGGCATGTTTCCAGATGAGCCCTTGATACAGGTGGCTATCATCATCGGCGTCCTTATCGAATTGCCTATTCTCGTAGCAGTGGTCAAAGGTCTTGATGTCATTCGAAATAGAATCACCGTGCCTTCCTGATAACCAAGAAAAATGTTGTTGTTTCTAAAAATCAAATTAACAATCAAATTGACCTTGCGATTCTATTTTTCATCTCATGTTTGCTAATACATATTTTCATAAGCACAACAATTTGAAAATAATTTGCTTATGTATTGAGAAGAAAGTATGTTCGAGACAAAATAGGATAAGAAATGAAAGAGTTGTGCATCATGTTTGCTCTTAAATTTACACTTACACAATCTATTTTGGCTCATTAGCTATTGTCTGTCAAAAGGCATTGTAAGATATGTGGTTACCCCTACTCGTCGAGAACGATTATATATGGTTTCCCCTGACGAATTCCAACTTCAACATCAATGCCGTATACTTCCTTGATATTTGAGGGCGTTAGTACTGATAACGGATCTCCAACAGCAAATATTCCCCCATTTTTGATCATTATCAGATTATTGCAATATTGGGATGCCAAGTTTAGGTCGTGAATTGCGACAATACTGGAAATGCCTTTTTGGTTTACAAGTTTTTTGATTAATTTCATGACTTCGAGTTGGTGCTTTATGTCGAGATTGCTTGTTGGTTCATCTAGAAGAAGAACTTTCGCTCCTTGCGCAAGAGCCCTCGCAATCAGCACCTTTTGTTGTTGACCTCCACTGAGCTCATCAAATCTTCGCATCGACAAATCCTTGATATTGAGTTGCGTGAGAACGTTCCAAACCTCTTCATGATCTTCGTGACAGCACTTCCATGTATTATGTGGTCTCCTTCCCATAAGCACGATTTCGAAGACCGTTGGTGAATCGAATCCAGCGTGAACCTTTTGGGGCACATACCCAAAATTCCTCGCTACATCCATTCTTTTCATTTTCCTTACATCCTTGCAATTGAGCAGAATTTTACCCTGCTTTGGTTCAAGAATTCTATTGATGCATTTGAGGAGTGTCGTCTTACCCGATCCATTTGGACCTATGATACCAAGTATTTCAGAACTGCATAATGTGAGCGAGATATCTTGCAGTACATCTGAAATTCGATAGTTAAACCTGAGGTTTTCGATGACGAGTTCAGTACTCATTTTTGCTTTACCAGAAAAGATTATTAATATGATAAATATTACGCTTTTCAAAAAAGTAACACGAGGTACAAGCATGAAATTATACAAAATCTTGGCAATTGTAATATCGAGCGCAATTGTTGTAGCAGCTGTAGGAACTTATTTCTTATTTACAAAAAATGAACCGAATGAAGGAGAATCAACACCGAGGTTTGCTTTGGAAATTTATGGAAACGCAAATTTAGACGAAAGGATTGATGAAAAAGATATTGAATTTCTGGAGAAAATCGTATCAGGTCAAGAAAACGAAACGGATTTTGCTGACGCTAATAGAGACGGCGTTATAAATCAGGAAGATATAGATCAAGTTAGGGTACTAGTCAATGGAACAGCATCATTCATATGGATTCTGGATGGCAATAGAAATCCTGTGAGGGTAAATCTCCCGATAGAAAGAATCGGAGCAGAGTATTTGAGCAACGTGGAGCTGTTGCGCATTTTAGGCGTTGAAGAAAGGGTAGTAGCTGTTGATATGGCGCCGTATAAACTGCGATGGTTTTATCTTCCCGAAAAAGCAGATCAAGTGGTTAACCTAGGGGATATGAACGCGCCCGATTATGAATTTATTCTCAGTCTTAATCTTGATGTTCTTTTCACATTTTCTTACAATATTGATCAAAAAAGACAAAATTTGCCAGGGGTAGATGTCGTTTTTCTTGGTCTCTACTGGCCCGATGTTATTAAGCCCGCCGATTCTCGATTCATTCAAGGAGTGCTTAAGGCCGGATATATGCTAGGAAAGTCAGAGAGAGCACATGAATATGTTAACTGGATCTTCGGATTGATCGATTCGATTAAGAGCAGAACCGTGGCATTATCAGCGGATGATAAACCTAGGGTACTCATGACTGGTATGGTGGGTTATATGCGCGATCCTACCCAAACGACTATGCGGACCTACAACCTTATTGACCCATTATCGCAAATGTGTATACTTGCTGGTGGAAAGCCCGTGGCGCAGGATCTTCCCGACTGGCTTGGATCGAATTACTACTCCACCGTTGATTTAGAGTGGGTTCTCGAAAAAGATCCTGACTTCATATTTGTTCATGCAGTACGTTACACATATGGTGGCCAAACGCAGCAACCAGCATATGGATACGATATGAATAGTACAATAAGTCTTAATGAAACTTGGCAAAACATCGTATCTCGTCCTTTGCTTTCAAGTGTGAAAGCTGTTCGCAATGGAGATGTGTATATCATTGCGGGCGACTTTAGAAACAATGCGATGGGCAGCGTTCTTGGTGCGGTTTATCTCGCAAAGATTTTGCAGCCAGAGCTCTTTGAGGATCTTGATCCAGAAGCCATACATCAGGAATATATTAGTTATTGGCTGAATCTTGAGTATGACTTAGACGAACATGGTACATTCCTGTTCCCGCCTATTGTCATAGGTGATGATGTTATTGGCGCACCTAATTGAAAAAATGTGCGCTTATTTTTCATTCTTTTTTAATTATTTGCAAGAATAGAAAATGGAGGGAAGTATTTGTGCGCATAATAGACTGGAATAGTGTTTGGAAACATATAATGGTCGCAACTCACCGTGTTGAAATAGGAAATGTGGCATTTTGGAATAATTGGGCATCGAGAGAAAATGAAAGTAGATTCTTGATGAATGAGCTAACGGAGAAACAACTTCAACGCATAGCAGTGAATCAGGAAGACTCAATTCTAGAAATCGGTCCCGGAAGTGGAAGGCTTACGATTCCAATTGCAAAAATTGCAAAGAAAATTACAGTTATTGAACCGTCAGAAAATATGCTTTCTTATCTCAGGGTAAATGCAGATAAAGAGAACTTGCGAAATATCGTTTATATAAATAAGTCATGGGAAGAAGTGGTCATAGGAAAAGACGTTAAACAACATGATATTGTCCTCGCCTCTTTTTCTATTCTAATGTGTGATCTTCGAGAAACTCTTTCGAAAATAAACAGGGCTGCAAAGAAAGTGGTATACATATTCGCTTCAGCAGATGACTGGATGCCAGAAGAGATCCAGAGGATAGTGTATGGTAAGAGAATTATGGCTGAGATGACTGATCATGTGATAATATTTAACATGCTGTCTCTCCTCGGAATAAGAACAAATGTGGAAATCTTTGATTATCTTTCAAAAAGGCGGTTCACAAATTTTGAGGAAGCAGTCTCAGACTTTATGAGCATTTACAATATTCCAGAGAATAAGTCAGAGATGGTGAAACAACTTTTGAAAAGAAAGCTTGTGAGCGAAAATGGCGAACTTCTTTTCTTGCGAAAAAAGAAAGTTGCTATGATATGGTGGAGGCATTCTTATTGAAGTATCGTATTCGCTATCTTACTCTCGCGGAAGATGACAAAGTTAACGATGAAAAAGATATATATCGTAAGATTCTCGCCAAAAGAATATTTTTCTCAATTTTTTGCATTCTTCTGTTGATACTGGTTATGGGTATTTCTCTCTCACTCGGATCTGCAAATATTTCTTTTACTGAAGCTTACGCAGCCGTGCTGAACAAATTTTTCCCCGGATTGTTTGAAGTAAGCAATCTTGCTGATACTGTCGTATGGAATTTGAGGCTACCTAGGTCTCTTCTGGCAAGTATCGCAGGTTTTATTCTTGCGATGGCTGGCTGCACAACTATCGCCACGCTAAGAAATCCACTAGCAACGCCGTATACTCTTGGTGTATCTGCGGGTGCTGGCTTTGGGGCTGCAGTTGCAATAATTCTCGGACGCGGTCTATTCATGGGGCATCTCATAATTGTCGGCAACGCATTTGTCTTCTCACTAATACCTGCGTGTGTTGTTCTTCTAATTTCGAGGTACCCAGGTATGACCCCAGAGACGATCATACTGTCAGGTGTTGCAATGACTTATATCTTCAGTGCGTGCAATACCCTCCTTCAGTTTTTTGCAGAGGCCGAGGCTGTGAAAACAACTGTCTTCTGGCTTGTCGGCGATCTTTCGAGGGCAGCCTGGTGGCAGATCCCCTATGCGACTAGCATGTTAATTTTTTCCATGATCATAAACATGCGTTTTGCATGGGATATTAATATAATGGAAACCGGAGACGATGCCGCAAAGGGTCTAGGCGTAGAAGTAAATCGCGTGAGAAAAATCATTCTCGTAACTTCTTGCCTTTCTACTGCTACTGTTGTTAGCTTTGTTGGTGCAATTGGTTTCGTTTGCCTTCTTTCGCCTCACATTTGTAGGATTGTGATTGGAAATGACATGCGTTTTCTTATACCTATATCAGGTTTATTCGGTGCAAACCTTTTGCTTGTCGCGGACATTCTTGCGAGGCGTATAATTGCACCAGTAATGCTTCCTGTTGGAGCGATAACAGCACTTCTCGGCGGACCCTTGCTCATTTATTTAATTGTAAGTAGAGCAAAAAAGGCATGTTGTGGATAAATGAATGTAATAGCATGAGAATCTTAGAAGGCCAACTTTATATACATTACAAATTTATAAAAAATACTGTAATCCAACAATACGCAATGGTAGCAAAATTTCATTTCCGATGAATTCGATAAAAAAATCCCAGCGGATTTTGGCATCATATGATTGATGAGCCGATTGGATTTCTCTAGTTGGTGACTTTTCAATTTACAAAACTGATCAAGATGACCAGATTGCTTTCAATTTTCAAAAAATTGAATTTATTTTCCGTGATACTCTTGAAACTGTAAAATCTAAATGAGAATAACAATTATCTCAGAAATTCAAGGGAATAGGTTAGTGAAATGACGGTATGAGTCACCCTGAATTATTATGGAAAACTGCACTCATCAATGTTCACCAATATCACACGCATGATTAATGCATTGATCGAGATGATGCGTACGCCTCCTCAACGAATCTTAAACCCCAATCTTTATTAGAAAGCGCATGCTGATGCAAATATGCACCGATGACTCTCTGCCGGATCAAACCATCATTTTTCCCATCAATTCCTACGCCACGTTCGATCGAGTACGCGAACGGTCCGGTGGGAATGGGTGAAATGCGAGAATAGTGAAATTCATGTCCTCTAACCCTCTTTGCAGGAAACATAAAATTATCTCTTGTTCCAACAGCCTCTACGTAGGCTAGTCCCTGCCTATCTAATGAAACAATAGAATCACATTTGAAGATACCTGCCATTTTCCATTTTTTTCCTCCGAAGGTAATAGATTCGCAAAGCGTAATTAGGCCGCCACATTCGCCATATATCAATTTTCCTTCTTCGGCCGCAGACCTAAGTCCTTCCATGAAATCTTTATTAGAACTCAATGCCTCTGCATAGATCTCAGGATATCCACCACCAATGTAGTATCCATCAGCTTCTGGGAACGCATCGCCTTCTGCAGGTTTGAATTTGATCACTTTGCCGCCTGCTGCCTCGATCGACTCGATGTTCTCTGGGTAATAGAAGGAGAAAGCTCGGTCAAATGGTACCGCAATCTTGACGCCTTTCTCTTCTTTAGTTGGGAAAGGGCAATTCGCTGGGAATTCGAAAGGTTCGGCTTTTTCCGAAATTTCAAGAAGCCCATCTAGGTCGATTTCTGATGCCATTTCCGCGATGAATCTGATGGTTTTCATGGGATCTTCTTTTTCATGCATCGTCACGAGTCCCAAGTGTCTCTCTGGTAACTGCTCCTTTTTCCTCTCGATAGCACCGATGACGGGGGTATGTGTGAGCTTTTCGACAGCTTCGATCGCCTTTTTTCTGTGTCGTTCTCCGCTCACTTGGTTAAGAATCACTCCTTCGATTCTTATGGATTGATCGAGCATTTTAAAGCCAAGCACGTGTGCCGCTGCGCTCTTAGCAAGGCTCCTTGCATTGACAACGAGGATAACTGGTGCGCCAAGAATTTTAGCTATTTCAGCTGTGCTACCAGTATCTCCTGTAGATGTGAGTCCATCATACAGACCCCTCACACCTTCAATGACAGCGATGTCAGCATCCCTCATCGTCCATCCAAAAACATTAAGGATTGTCTTGCGATCAAGGAGGAAAGAATCGAGATTCCGAGAGGGTCTGCCCGTGGCAACAGAGTGGAAGGAGGGATCGATGTAATCTGGACCAACCTTGAATCCTTGAACTTTGTATTTTTTGGAAAGAAGCGCCATGATACCCGTTGCAATCGTCGTCTTGCCGACGCCGCTTCCTGCGCCAGCGATAATAACGCGCTTCAAAACCATTATTCATTCTCCCTCAGCAGCACGCGAATCTCTTCCGGGTCAACTGGTTTTGGTACGACTAGCGTATCATTTTTCAGGATCGATTCTGCCAGTCGACGATAAGCATTGGCCTGAGTGCTGTTTGGAAAACCTTCGATTACTGTCATCCCCCTGTTCTCGCACTCTCTCACAATTGGATTGCGTGGAATAAAACCAATCATCCCGCTTCCTATCATCTCGGCGAATTTGTCAACGATTCTTTCTTCATTCTTGATGTCTCTTGAATTGCATACGAGTCCTCCCAGATTAACTTTCAGATTCTCGAGGCCTCTCGCGATATTGTTCGCAGCATATAGCGAAAGATACTCACCACTTGTCACGATATAGACTTCATTCGCAAATTTCTCGCGCAGAGGCGCGGCGAACCCTCCACACACCACATCGCCAGGGACATCATATATGATAACATCGATGTCGTCGTTAAAATACCGCTTGTAGAGTTCCTGCACAGCTACGATGATTCCCCGCCCTGCGCAGCCCACGCCAGCAATGGGCCCGCCTGTTTCAATGCATTTAACGCCCTTAAATCCAAGAACGTAAGCAGGCTCAGTCGTATCTGTCGACGATCTCAACCTTTCCAGAAATGTCCCGATTTTGCGCCCACCGAGTAATGTCATGCTACCATCAGCTTTTGGATCGCAGCCAATATACCAGGTATTCAATCCCTTTTCGGCAAAAGCGGCGGCGATATTTGCGGAGATCGTGGACTTTCCGATGCCTCCTTTGCCGTAAATCGCGATCTGTTTCATTTATTGATCCCGTCCACAAGTTCTCTAATGGTATCGCCAAGTTCGCTGTGAACGATGCCTCTTGCGCCCATAAGCATGGAATGTGTTGAGATCTCTCCAACGGCGTATGCAAATCCTGAATCAATAAAATTCCGCAGCTCCCTTGGCTGATCGGTTACAAGGATATCTTCCTTTTTGAGATCGGGAATCGCGTGAGGCAATCCACAAATGATACGGAGATCGATGGATTTATCCTCGAGATACTTCGCAGCCTTTTCGCCAGCAACTGGATACTCATCAAGCCCCCCGCTGAAAAAATCAATGGTAATCCCCTCGTCCTTCAAATCCCTCAAAATGTCTGCTGAGTATCTTCGAATTCTCGGCAAACCAATATTTGGATCTACATTTGCCACATAAACTGCGCTTCCCCCAATCCTGCGCCGCGCGTATTCAACCGCTCGCATCACATCGGCGAATCTGTAAGCAGTCTCCTTCTTGGCATTGAGCACAACAGCCACATTCTTGCTTTGCGAAAGAGCGTCGAGGATCATTCTCGCCACCTTTAATTTAGTTACCCCCCTGTGCGGTTTGAGATACGGCTTGCTCGTCATTCCCCTCTCTCTTTCGAGAGCGGTCGCACGCATCAGCATCTCTTTCTGCCGCTCGAATTCTTCTCTCGGGATGATCCCTTTACTCATCGCCACTTCGAGCACCTTAATAGCGCCCACTGTGTTCGGTCCAGAGCATGCATGAATATCGATCGGCAAGACTATGGAGCGTATTCCTGCCTTCTTGATGGCCGCTTCGAGATTTTCCCCAATGATCATGCTCGCGCACGTGCCAACCACCCCAACAATTCTCGGTGAGAACTCGAGGTCAACTCTTTTCAGCACTTCTACAAGGCGATTTTCTGCTCCAAAAATAAGATCATTTTCCTGCATACCAGTTGTTATAACTGTAACCCCTGCCTCTTCCAACAGCCTCGATGCCGTGAAGCCACAGCCAGGAGGGCCGTGCATGACGATCACATCCGCGTCAAGATCCCTCAGCGTATACATGGCCGCGATGATGGGACTCGGTCTGGGGTGGAGGACGTCGCTCACCTGAACCCCTCCTTTGTGCACCAGAGGATCGCATCCGATTTCTTGCGTACATCATCAACACTCTTGATGATCTCAAATGTATGTCTTGCTTGATTTAATTCATTCGAATCGCTTAACAAATAGGCACCGTCAATGAAATCCCTCTGAGTACTAATGATTTTTTCAATCTCACTGACATCAAGTTTCTCGCATACCCGCTTTGAAACAGGCTCAACAACAAGGCTGATTTTTTTCAAATCAGAGTAGCTCTTCATGCATTCAAGAAGATATCCGATGGACGCTGCACTCACGCCGGGATTCCTGTCACGTATAATCCAGGAGTTCTTATGACAAGAGATCTCAGCCCTCCCCTGGACACCATCAAAGGATGAAAGCGACCTCCCGATATCATCCACCTCTAACCCAAAATCAAACGCGACGGCTGCGGCTGCTGAAATCGAAGGAACATAAGCGGGAGCGATGAAGCGAGAGGACAAGTCAGCAGTCACTCGACAATCTTTTCCAAAAAGAATTTCAACTTTTGTTTTGGATCCCAGAAGTAATTTCGAAACGATCCTTACCTCCACATCTCCTCCCGCGCCAAAAGTCACAATCTTAAGCCCCTGTCGTGCCTGTGAGGTCCAAATACCTTCCTCCGCCTTTCTTATCACTAGTGTGTTCTTCGAGTTTTGCACCATCTGCACTTTTCCATCATACGCTTTTCTTGTGCCCGCTGCTATAGGATAATTATTCTCGATAGTTGTGATGACACCCGTGTCTGCGTTGCTTGTTCCCCCAAGTGAGACTTCAAAAACGCCAACATCAAATTCGACATTCATATTTGCGACTTCGAGTATAGTGGTCGGGGCGATGCTCGCCTCTCTTTTGAGAATTTTCGTTTGTCCATCATCGTACAGCACAATTCCAGCGCTACTCAGCATTAATACGCGGCGCCCTTGAGATCGTAGAAGATGTGCAATGAGGTGCGATGTTGTAGTTTTTCCTTTTGTACCCGTCACCTCGACAATTCTTGACTTGAAAGAGCACAATTCGCCGACGGCCTGATGTGTGGTAATTTTCTTTTCCCACGTAGCACCCTTCAGAAAATGATCAGGACAATGGATCGGTGAGACCACAAGATCGAAAAATCCCTCAGGGGTCTTCCTCACAATATGAACTCCAGCCTTTCTAGCTTCCGCCTCAAGCATCTCGGTGCCAGTACCGTAGCAATCGACGAGAGTCACCTCGGCTCCTCTCTTCTCGTACTCATGTGCTACCGAAAAGCCCCCGTGCGTTGCATCCATCACAAGAACCTTCAAGCTCAATCCTTCCTCATTCTCTCCTTCACTCTTTCTTCAAGAATGTCCACAATCCTTTCATCAACGCCGATTGGTTCACAGTACCGTATTTCAATTCTTTTTCCGTTTATATTCGTGGTTCCGCCCTTGCCTCCTTGAGGGATCCCGAGCTCTGAGGTTATATCATCCCTCGTATGGATACCGTGGGCGAGAAAACACGGAACTACATAAATCGTTTCAGCGCCATCGGCAACCAGTTTCCCCAACCCATCTTTGATGGTCGGCTCATTAATATTCATGAAGCCAACCGCAATCGGGAAATCTTTGAAGCGTTCAGCGAGTCTCGTCGCAAAGTGATTGATTGCGTTCTTATTGTACTCGAGCTTGCTACCGTGTCCGATCACAAGTATTCCTTCTCTTTTCATCTATTCACCTCAATACTATTGAATCACAAATATCACTTGATTTGGATATTCAGAGGGGATAATAAATGGAGTTATAAAAAATAATTCAGTAAATTATCGCTCCCCTCCTGAAAACTCGAGGCGCTTGTACATTATGAAGTGCTCGTGAACCAGCCAATTTGTAAGAGAATTAATTGTTGCCTGGAGTCTCCACATTTTCCGTAGAGCAAATTGCTTTTTTTTTCAAAAACAGAGTATCGCATTTCATTTTTCATCGTTTCTGGCATTCGTCCAAAAGGGCGCAATATACATCTATGATTCATACATCAACACCCCTTTTTTATGCGACAAATTATTTTGAACGTGGTAAAAAGATCATGAAAATACTATTGAAATCATAATCGAGATCGTTGCTTGTGGTATCGAATCTTTGTTTCCATCGCTTCTTTTCGTCCGCAATTACAGTCATTTGGATGCATATCTCAAAAGATTATTATGTTAGCATCAAAATTTGTTGATAGATCAAAAGTCATTCGAGTAATTTACATTCATTAGAGTGATGTTGATGCTTCCTCTGATACTCGACTTGGTGGGAAAGAAAGTGGCAATCTTTGGGGCGGGTGAGGTTGGCCTTCGAAAAGCACAGTATTTTTCGAAAGAGGCGGAAGTGGTCGTTGTAGATCGGCATATCGAGGAAAGAGTGCAGGAAAGCAGATTAAAGTTGGTGGAAGAAGATGCCTACGAATCTTACGAACGGTGGATCAATTGGGCGGATCTCGTAGTTGCGGCCACCGATGATCCTTTGTTGAATGATAAAATATGTTCATACGCTAAATCAGTGGGAAAGGATTTCAATAGAGCGGACGGCGTAGGTTCATTCCTAATACCGTCGGTTATTGACAAAGGAAACTTTATCATTGCCATTTCAACATTCGGCAGAAGTCCAGCAGTTTCTAGAGCGCTGAAAGAAGAACTGGAGAGTGCGATCGATGTCAACTGGTCGTTGATGGTAGAACTTCAAGAAGAGATTAGAAAAGAGATTAAGAGCAGGGTACTTGATCAGAGGTTGAGGGAAAAGGCGCTTCGATTGATAATTAAGGACAAGGAGATTCTCAGAATGCTCGGCATCGATTACACCAAGGCAAAGAATCTCGCAATCGAGAAGATCGAGAAAGAAATGAATGGATTGCAGAAGAGGGAAGTGGCATGATCATCAGCGCACATATCACACACAAATCCGCTGATATGAAGGCCCTTGAACTCATCGGGCGGCATGATGAAAAAGCACTTCTTCATGCACTCTTAAGGGTTCAAGGTGTAAGGGAGTGCGCAGTGCTCCGAACTTGCAATCGCGTCGAGCTCTATGTTGTGACAGATGAGCCAACTGTGACCAGGACGGGCATGGAGGAGATGATAAGCAGGTTCATTCCTTTCGATCACGATCAAAACCTTGTTCAATTTCGCACGGACATCGATTCAATAAGGCATCTGTTGAGGGTATCAAGCGGTCTAGAATCGATGATCGTCGGGGAAGATCAAATCCAGTTCCAAGTGAAAAAGGCATATGAACTGGCTGAGAATGAGAAGTGCGCTGGACCTATCCTCTCCTTGATTTTTAGAAAGGCGATCAGTGTCGGTAAGAAAGTTCGTACCGAGACCAGGGTGAACAAGGGCGCCGTGTCGATAGGTTCTGCTGCTGTCGACCTCGCGGAAAAGATTCTTGGAAGCCTCGAAGGAAGAACTGTCCTTGTCATAGGGGCCGGTGAAATGGCAACGCTGATTGCCAAGCACCTTTTGGGGAAAAAGCCGAATGCAATTTTTGTTTCCAATCGTACGTTTGACAGGGCTGTTGAACTTGCATGGTATCTTGGTGGGCAGGCAATTCGCCTTGATAGTCTTTATGACTATTTGCATAGATGCGATATCGTGCTCGTAGCCACTTCATCTCCCCATATCATTTTAGATCGTTCACGTGTGGAGAAAGCGCTTACAAAGAAGGGAAAAGGAGAAAAACTCATCATCATCGATGTTTCGTTTCCCAGGAATGTGGCTGATGATGTTCGCACGCTTGAAAACGTGGAGATGCACGATATCGATGGTCTGAGAGACATTGCGCAAGAAAATATACTAAAACGAAAGGAGGAGGTTCACGAGGCGGAAAGGATCATCGCTGAGGAACTTTCGCTCCTAGAACGAAAGCTTGAAGAAATGGGAGCCTCCGAACTCATTAGAGCCCTTCGTCAAAAATTCGAGGCTATAAAGGAAGCGGAAATTAAGAGGGCGATTAATAGATTGAACAACAGTCCAGAATCCATTGAATCCATCGTGGCTGATTTCGCTAACGCGCTCGCAAATCGATTCCTCGCGGATCCGACCGAAGTTCTTAAATTAGCATCTCGGAACAAGAAAGAAGAAATTCTTAAGGCTGCACGTGAATTGTTTAGATTGGAGGAGAGCAAAAATGTTTCCTGATACGAGAATGAGGCGTTTGCGGATGCATCCGATGATTAGAGAAATGGTGAGAGAGACGAGATTATCTGTGAAGAATTTCATTTATCCCATGTTTTTCAACGAGACATTGACTAGGCCGAAACCAATCGTTTCAATGCCTGGCGTCAGCGCATATCCTGTGGAAAAAGCAGGTGAGCAGGCCGCACAAGCTTATGAACTTGGGATACCAGCGATCATGGTCTTCGGAATTCCCAAGCATAAGGATGACGAGGGCAGTGGTGCCTGGGCAAAAGACGGAGTGGCACAAAAAGCCATCAAAAAAATAAAGAAGGAATGCGAGATCGTTGTTGTCGCTGACCTGTGCCTCTGTGAATACACATCTCACGGACATTGTGGAAAGGTAAAGAATGATGAGATACTCAACGATGAGACTCTCGAACTCTATGCGAAAACAGCCGTTAGCCAGGCAGAGGCAGGTGCTGACATGATTGCGCCCAGTGGAATGATGGATGGTATGGTCACATCGATAAGAAACGCTCTTGATGATGCTGGGTTTAAGAACATACCCATAATGTCATACAGCGCAAAATACGCGTCCGGATTTTACGGACCTTTCAGGGAAGCAGCGGAATCTGCTCCAAAGTTCGGCGACAGGCGTTCTCATCAAATGGATCCTCCGAATGCGCGCGAAGCGCTGAGAGAAATGGAATTGGATCTCATAGAGGGTGCTGATATTCTGATGGTAAAGCCTGCGCTCGCGTATCTTGATGTGATAAGGGATGCGAGGATTATGTTCAATGTGCCAATTGCGGCCTACAATGTGAGTGGCGAATATTCAATGATCATGGCAGCTGCTGAGAAAGGCTGGCTCGATAAAGATAGGATCATGTTAGAGGTGCTCACCGCCATCAAAAGGGCGGGTGCGGACATCATTCTCTCGTACTTTGCAAAGGACGTGGCAAAGAAACTGAAGGAATGAGGGCTGATCCATGAGGAATACTGAGCGTTCTAAAGTACTCTACGATCGAGCAAAGCATTTCATGCCAGGGGGAGTCTCGAGCCCGGTAAGGGCTTTCGCTCCGTATCCTATTTACATCTCCAAGGGCAAAGGCTCGAAGATATGGGATGTGGACGGCAATGAATACATCGACTACTGTATGGGGTTTGGACCTTTGATTCTTGGCCATGCTCATCCATCTGTTGTTAGGGCATTGCAGGAGCAGGCTGAAAACGGCACGCTTTTCGGCGCACCAATTGAAAAGGAAATCGAGCTTGCGAGCATCATCACAGAACATTACCCGTCGATAGAAATGGTGAGATTTGTCAGCAGCGGAACAGAAGCAACGATGCATGCGCTTCGATTGGCCCGAGGATACACGGGAAGGGACAAGGTGATTAAGGTCGAAGGCGGATTTCACGGGGCTCACGATGCTATGCTTGTTAAAGCAGGTTCTGGGGCGGTAACGCACAGCGTACCAAATTCCCTCGGCATTCCATTTGATATCGCGAAGAACACACTCGTAGTTCCTTTCAATGATATTACGGCTGTTGAAGAAACAATAAGAGCGAATAGAAATGAGATTGCAGCTGTGATATTGGAACCAGTTATGGGAAATATTGGTCCGATTCTTCCAGATGTTGATTATCTCAAAGCTATGAGAGAACTGACATCGAGGGAAGGAATTTTACTCATCTTTGACGAAGTCATTACTGGCTTCCGCCTAGCCATGGGTGGTGCGCAAGAATACTTTGGAGTCCAGTCCGACCTAACAACCCTTGGCAAAGTCGTTGGCGGTGGAATGCCCATAGGCGTTTTCGGTGGGCCAAAGGAGATCATGTCAATGATATCTCCGACAGGCAAGGTGTACCAGGCAGGCACCTTTGCGGGCAATCCCATGAGCCTCACGGCGGGTATAGCGACGTTAAAGGAATTGAAGAAAAGTGACCACGGAGAACTCAACGAAAAAGGCGAAACGATCAGAAAGTCGATTCAAAAAATCCTCAACGATCTGAAACTAGAATTCACTATCGCTGGCATAGGATCAATGTTCCAGCTCTTTATCGCAAAGGGACCGATACGTAATTATGAAGATGTGAAAAGATCCGATACACAGATTTTTTACAAGATATTTCACGCGTTGCTCGAGAATAATATTTACTTGCCACCATCGCAGTATGAAACGAATTTCTTGTCGACGGCGCACTCGAATCAGGATGTAGAGAAGACTATAGAAGCATTTGAGAACGTTCTGAGGGACATTACACAATGATTGTTGGAACCCGCGGAAGCAAGCTGGCGCTCGCGCAAACTGCGCTGTTTGTAGAGGCTATCAAAAAGAAATTCCCAAATTTGGATATAGAAATCAAGAAGATAGTCACAGCTGGTGACAGAATCAAAGACCGTCCTCTGAACGAGATTGGGGGTTACGGTGCTTTTGTCAAAGAACTTGATAAGCAGATTATCGATGGGAAAATTGATGCGGCGGTGAATAGCCTCAAAGATATGCCCGCAAAATTGACGCCGGGCACGTGCATCGCAGCCGTGATGAAAAGGGGACCAGTGGAGGATGTGATTATCCCCGCAGTGCCGTTAGAAAAGCTTCCATCAGGTGCGGTCGTTGGAACATCAAGCGTACGGAGAAAAGCCTTGTTGCTCAATAAGAGAAGCGACCTCATCGTTAAGGATTTGAGGGGCAATGTGACAACCCGTTTGCGAAAGCTCCAAGCGGGGGAATTTGACGCGATTATCATGGCGAGAGCTGGCCTTGAGCGAATAGGTTTTGGAGAATCTTTTTTGCCGCTTGATCCGTGGGATTTTGTGCCGGCAGTAGGGCAAGGTGCTATCGCTGTTGTCTGCAAAGAAGATTCGCAGTACAGGGAGATGCTTAGCGCTATCGAGGATTCTGTTACAAGAATGGAAACTGAGACTGAGCGTCTTATTTTGAAAGAACTTGGAGGAGGATGTTCAATTCCTCTAGGTTTATGGGCGAAAATCGAAGGTAGCTCTATTAAAGTGAGAGGAATCGTATTATCAGATTATGGAAAAGTGCTGGCGCAAGTTGCTAAAGAGGTTAAGCTTGGTGCAATACACGAATCGATAACTGAAATAGTACGTGAATTGAAGAGGGGAATGGAGGGAGCCGTTGATGACTGCAAGAAGAGGTGAAGTTTTTCTCGTCGGAGCTGGTCCGGGCGACCCAGAATTGATCACGGTTAAAGGAAGATTACTCATTGAAAAGGCGGATGTCATTGTGCATGATTCTTTGATTCCGAGGGAGCTTTTGAAGCTCGCAAAGAAGGATGCAGAAATCATCGATGTAAGTAAAAAAGGTGGAGAACACCTCGTCGAGCAAAGTAAAATAAATGAAATCTTACTGGAGAAGACCTTGGAAGGAAAGACTGTAGTGAGGCTTAAGGGTGGTGATCCTTTTCTTTTTGGCAGAGGTGGGGAGGAAGCCGATTTCTTGAGAAAAAGAGGAATCGATGTTCATGTGGTTCCAGGTGTGCCATCTGCGATTGCGGTGCCTGCGCTTGTTGGCATACCTGTAACTCATCGAAATTACGCATCCTCCGTTACAATCATAACTGGTCACGAGAGCGCGGAAAAGGAAAGAGAAATTCTCAACTGGAATGCTTTAGCCTCATTAGGTGGGACAATTGTTATCCTCATGGGCGTTTCCTCGATGGAAAGAAATATCAAAAGGCTCTTGAAAGAAGGACTTGATCCTGAAACACCAGTTGCGGTGATTGAAAAGGGGACGATGAAAGAAGAACGCGTTATCACCAGCTCCCTCATAGAGATTTCGGAAATTTGCAAAAAGGAATCAATTGAGGCACCAGCAATTATCGTGATCGGTTCAGTTGTCGAGTTGAGAAATTGTCTAGGGGATCTGCGTTGATGCGCATTGCTATCATGAGGCCAAAGGAAAAGATTGGCGAGTCTATCGAAATCGCAAAACGTCTTGGTTTTGAACCAATGATCGCATCACCATTGAGGGTTGAAGTTGTTGACTCTTCATCTTTTGATGCATTTCTTGAATCGCTGTTCTCTGGCGAAATAGATTTCGTTATTGTGACGAGTGCAATTGGAGCAAGAGCGGTGATAGAACTCGCCACAAAGCGGAGGAAAAGCGAGGAGCTCGTGAGGGTCTTAAACAGTGTATACATGGTAGCAATCGGCCCAGAAACGGCGAGAGCTTTAGAAAGCGCTGGAATTCGAGTGAGTATTTTGCCAAATATCTATTCGTCTGACGGAATCGCAGAATTGATGAGTTCTCAATCAATTGCGGGTAAGCGCATATTCATCCTCCGTTCAGATAGGGGAGAAAAAAAACTTGTGGGGGAGCTTGTAAAGTCTGGGGCGAAGGCAGTGGAAGTCATTGTCTATTCGCTTGTTCCGAACATAGAAGATCCTGATCTCTTGAAAATCATTGATGCAGTCGTTTCCAGAAAGCTAGAGGTTCTTGCGTTTACAAGTCCTCTCTCCGCGAAAGTTTTTGTCGACGTGGCGTTATCGAGATATCGTGAAGATGTGGTGTTTGATGCGCTCGCGCAATCTTTTATCGCTGCAATAGGTAATCCGACCAGAATGATGCTAGAGTCCTATAATATTAGAGTCGATATTGTGCCACCAGAGGCAACATTTGAGTGCTTGCTCCAGACCATTAAGAAAAGAATTTCTTATGATTCAAGAAGTGGATGATGGCAGATCTGAGATACGAATTAATCATGGTTGCCGCATTCATTCATGAGGATTGCAAGAGCCTCGTCAACCGTAATCGGTAATCTGAATTTTTTCCCACGGGAGTTCCGCCATTGATCCATAAGGCGAAGCATCGATGGGAGTTCGAGGTTTGCTTTGGAAAGTATGTCAGGTTTTTCAACCAGTTCAGATGGCTTACCGTCGAAAATGATGTTCTTCTTCAATACAATAATTCTGTTGGTTAATTCAAATGCCACAGAAAGATCGTGTGTAGCAAGAACGACAGTTTGAGAAATGGACTTCAGAATATTGATGAAGTCTCTTCTTCCCTGCGGATCCAAGTTCGCAGTTGGCTCATCAAGGAGAAGGATGGGAGGTTTCATTGCGAGAAGCCCTGCAATTGCCACTCTCTTCTTCTCCCCGTAACTCAAGTGGTGCGGCACCCTTTCTCCGTAACCTTCGAGTCCAACCTTCCTCATCGCTTCTGCAACACTATTCTTTACTTCATCTTCATTCATTCCCATGTTAATCGGACCGAATGCAACATCATCCCACACTGTTGGCATAAAAATTTGATCATCTGGATCTTGAAATAAAATGCCGATATTTTTTCTCAACGAGTCTGCATTCTTCTTGGAAAGCGTATTACCCATTATCTCTACATTGCCGAAGGTAGGATAGTAGAGACCAGCAAAGATCCTCAGCATTGTGCTCTTCCCAGCTCCGTTTGGCCCTACAATTGCCACTCGTTCTCTTTCGGAAATTCCCAGAGACACCTCATCGATCGCTTTTATGCCGTCAGGGTATATATATGAAACATTTACAAGTCTCAGAGCGTCCAAGTCATCACACCGGCCTGGATGAGAAGGGACAGGACGGATATACAGATGAACGTTAGCGCAAAGATCGCGTCACGCGGAGCCGCTTTTAACATGTTTAAGGTCCTCACCTCACCCGTGTAGCCACGAGAAACCAAGGCTAAATAAATATTGTTCGCTCGCCTATGCGATCGCACAAAGATCATTCCAGCAGTATAAGCAATGGTACGAAGAGCTTCGATATTAAGGATGCTCTTGCCACCGCCAAATCCGCGAGCTTTCCGTGCAAGACTCATTCTCCCTAGCTCATCGATGAAGACGAAGATGAATCGATACGTGAAAAGAATGAGCGAGATCATGACTTTTGGCAATCTGTACCACTGCAGAGCCTTAAGGAATTCAAAGAAAGGCGTAGTGGAAATCAAAAGAATCAAAGCAAGCACAGAATTTGAGATGCGCAAGAACATAGCTGAGGCCTCGATCAAACCCGAAGAATACCACATAGTCAAAGTTGCAAATATGACAAAGGGAAAGGCCATTAGGTAAGACTTTGCAATGTGGAGGGGAGGAATGCGGGAAATGGCAACGATTATGAAAAGGGAAAGGAGCGAAAAAAGCAGTGGGTAAATGCTATGGAGTAATGCAATTGATGCAATGAAAAAAATGACACTCAATAATTTTATCCTAGGATCAAATTTTGCTAGAGGCGACTGTCTAGCGTACTGATCGATTTCATGATGCTTCATTTTTCTTCCTTGTTTGTCTCCCTCTTCGCAGCGATTCTAAAATATCCATATGAAATTGCGAAGACTAAAACGAATCCGACGAGACCGGCGAAAAACGCAGTAATGTAATCTTCACCGTAATCTAGGGGTGCATGATAAATAGGCTCTCCCTCCTCAACGCCAGCATTCTCCATGGTTTTCTCAAGACCATCTCCGTATTCAGCGGAGAAAATGAAATACAAGACAAGTCCAACTGCAAAGAGTGCTACGATTCCTAAAATCGCTTTAAGAATCTTCTTATCAATCATGACATCGCCTCCTCCGCTGGTTTTCTTGTCATTATTGTCTCTGGCGCTACTTTTGCAAGATACATAAAAATCGTTCCTGTGATGATACCCTCACCGATGCCAATGACTGCATGATAAGCTAGCATTGAGGGCAATGAGATCATTGCTTCAATACCATAGGCTCCAACTGAAATAGCAAAACTTGTTGCAAGTTCAATCGCACAAGCGAAAGAAGCGAAGAAGACTGAAAACCAAGCAGCGGCAATAACACCTGCCTTTTCCAATTTGCTTGGAAATATTTTGTAGATAGACCATGAAACTAAAGTTCCGACGACGGCCATATTGGTTATATTAAGACCCAGTGCAGTGAGTCCCCCATCGCCAAAAACAAAGCATTGAATGATAAGAATGACTGTGATGATTATCATGGCTGCATACGGCCCAACAAGAACGGTAGCAAGGGCAGCCCCTATTAGGTGCCCAGTTGTGCCCCCGAAAATGGGAAAGTTCAGCATCTGGGCCACGAAAATCCCAGCAGCGAGGATCGCCATCATAGGCACCGTTTTCTCATCAATTTTTTTATTTACTTTATAAATCGACAGTGCTATGAAAGCAATTGCGATCACCCATCCAATAATAAGAATTTCTGGTGCCATGAGTCCATCGGGAATGTGCATTCTATCTTTCCTCCATGTTTCCTAATATCATAACACGAATTGTAATATCGTGCTACTTGATAAACTTAGCTTTATTTATCTTTTTTCTTCAAGAGAAAAAGTAGGAAGTAAAACTTCCAACTACATCGTGACTCTAGGCAATTTTTCAGCTCTTCACAACTTGGCATCATTTGCCTTATGCATTTTCATGAGCGGAATTAGGATCATTGTTTTTATCTTTCACTCGAGCTGTCATGTTCCATTTTAATCACGGAATGCTGAATGCGAATCGCATGTTCATATTATAGGGTGCATTTTACCACCAGCAAATAGTTCTCATTGTGATGAAAGCATTTCAAAGGAACCGGTTTGTACCGATGCCATATTGTTGTAAATCGGATCGAAACGCAATGTGACTATTTGTCGGAATTTCTCTTTAGTAGGGTATGTTTTTTAACCTGTGTTACATTTTGTAAGATTTTTCTAAGATTTTCTGTTCAGAAAATACGCAAATTCTCAAAGATCTTGGAGCAAATTTTTGGAAAAATTTCCATTGGGGCTATCGTCCTGATACAGGGTATTCTAATATTGATTCCTAAAATGGAAAATTACTTATGATGCGGGAATTAATAAAAATTAAAAAGCATCACAGAGAGGGCAGTTTAGATTCGAGTGGAATTAATGGATGTGTTTCTTCCTGCTTTTTTGCGGAGAACCCATTTCTTTACTGGAAAAGTTGCAATGACAAGGGGCCCTGCGATTAGAAAAACCAGCATTCGATCTCGGTGTCTGTTTTGCTCTGTGATACTTCGTAAAAAAAAGAATGTGAGGTGATTGATATCCCAAATGAGAATGAGGAGAAATTAAGATTCCCAAGCGTCGAGTGGTTTAATAGATATGCTGAGGAAATAAACAAGAATAAGGAATACGAAGCCTCCGCAACTCGCTGGGAGGGGGATTTCCTTTACGTCATTCTACCTGACGAGGAATTCGATAGAGAGGAAGTTTATTACCTTGATCTTTACCACGGTAAATGTAGAGCATGTTACCGAGTGGAAAACAGAGAAGTAATGAAAACCCAGTACATGATGCTTGCGAAATATGGAGTATGGATGAAAATAGGTTCGGGCGAACTCGATCCTGTGAAGGCGATTCTTACGGGCAAATTGAAGGTGAAGGGAAATCTAGCCCAGATAATGAGGTATAAGACGGCGGCCACCGAACTTGCAAAAACGGCAAGCAGGGTACCAACGATTCGCTAATATTCGATGGGAAAGGGTAAGATGTGGAGATATGCGAGTCCAAGAGAAATAGTATTTGGGGAAGATGCGCTAGAAACGCTCGCTGAGTTAGAATACCGACGAGTACTCATCATATGCGGGCCTACTGTGAAAAAGATCGGCATACTCGATGAAGTGAGTGAAATTATAAAGAGGGCCGGGGCGGAGGTCGAAACAATCGATTGGATAGAGGTGGAACCTTCGTTGGCATCGGTGATCAAGAGCTCTCAGTTTGCTATCAATTTTCAGCCTGATTGCATCATAGGACTTGGTGGAGGAAGCAGTATTGACGCCGCCAAGGCGATATACGCATTGTACGAAAGACCTGATATTGATATAACCACCTTGTCACCCTTGGAAACCCTTGGTCTTGGAAAGAAGTCGAAGCTTATTTGCATTCCGACGACGAGTGGCTCTGGCTCAGATTCGAATTGGGCTGTGGTTCTATTCGATGAGGAAAACGATACAAAAATGGAATTGGCATCGAGAGAGGTTGTGCCGCATCTCGTGTTACTGGACCCTAAGCTTGTCATTTCTATGCCGCCTCGCATAACGGCATCATCAGGCATCGATGCCCTCGCCCATGCTATTGAGGCTTTTGTATCGCAATGGCGCAACGATTTCTCAAATGCATTTGCAATTAGAGCGATTGGAACAATTTTCGAATATCTGGTGCGATCGGTCGAAAATGCAGATGATATCGAAGCCCGTGAAAAGATGCACTATGCTGCGACAATGGCAGGAATAGCTTTTGGAAATTCAGGGGTCGGGTTGGCTCATGCAATGGCGCACGCGGTTGGCGCGCTTTTCAAAATGTCGCATGGAGTGGCCGTTGGCATCTTCCTACCGCACGTGATCAGATTCAATGCTGAAGTGGCGGCTAGAGATTACAAGGAGATTATCAAGGCTGCCAGACTTGAAAGCTTTGAGAACCCTGGTGAACTCCTGGCCAATTACATAACGAACTTGCTGAAGAAAATCAATATGCCGACTAAAATCGGTGAGTTAGGAATCTCACAAGAGGAATATATAGGCGCCCTCGATGCTCTTGTGGAGCGAACCGTGAACTCATCAGGCTTCATCACGAATGCGAGCCCCCTCGACAAAGATGAGTGTAGGAGTCTATTACTCGCGGCTTTTTAGAATGACGAGCGGAATATCATGAGCTTCATATGAAATCTCCATTCCAATCGCCGGTAGCGGTAGCTTTTCATACTGATATGAAGATAATCCTCTTGTTAAATGGCTCGGGGATGTAAATGCCGATTGTCCATGTACATGTCTGGAAAGGATTCTCGGATGAGGCGAAAAAGAGTGTGATAGCGGGGATAACCGAAGTTTTTTCTAAGCTGGGAGTACCAGCCCAGGCAGTTGAAGTCGTGATTCATGAGATACCTATGGAGAGCTGGGGAGTAGGCGGAGAGAGGGCGAGTGAGAAGTTCAAAGGTGTAAGAATACCTTGAGAAAATGTAGTTAGAAATCCACTTTGATTTCGTTTAGGTGGAGACATATCCATTCCGACGCCCTGAAAATACACGGTCTGATGTGTTAGACATTATCTAGTTGCGAAGTCTATGGACAATAGGAAAATGGGGTTCCAATGCCTTTCAAAAACAAAAAAATCAAATGATTTGGAACGGCTTTCATTCGATTTTGAACCGATGGGTGGGAACTGAAATTACAAATTTCACACCTTTCTCGCCAACTTCTTCGATTTTCATTTCATTCATTTCAATAATTTCTTTCACGAGATAGAGTCCCTTTGCTCGATTCCTTACGAGTGGCGAGTCGAATATGTTCACTCCTCCCTTCTTCTCAATCCCAGGACCATCATCTTCGTAAATAATCTGTAGTTCCTTTCCCTTCATCTCTGTAAATATCCTGATGTTTTTTGCGCTTCTTGCATGCTTCAAGGTGTTATGAATTAAATTGTAGAACACCTTCCAAATCATCTTATCGGAGAAGATGTGGATACTTCCTGCCTTTTCATCAATTATCAGAGAAATCCCAGTGAGATCCAGCTGTGAAATAGCCTTGTTGATCGGGTCGAGTAATTTCATCCAGCAAGGTAGTTCCTTTCCTAGTTCTTCCATCTCCTTTGTAAATTCGAGGTGTTCCAAGATATTTTTCACCGCAGATTCGAGTTTCGATATTATTTGTTCCAATGGCATCTTGTTTTGCGCATTTTTCATTAAATCTAAATAGCCAGTTATGACCATCAACTGATTACTGATATCGTGCCGTGTCATTCGATAGAGTAAATTAATTTTCAGATTTGCGAGTTGAAGAGCTTTTTCCATGTTTTTGATATGCGTGATATCTGTCGCCGTGCAAAACACACGCTTTACCTTCCCACTTTCATCAAACATCGGCACTTTATTCACGAGTACGCACTGTGCGTTTCCGTCTGTGGTAATCAGCCATTCCTCTTGAAGAATCCTCTCGCCTCTGAACGCCTTCTGGTTACCTTCGATACAGACTTCGCAGGTCCCTTTTGGTAAAACGTCTCGGAGTTTTCTTCCGATCAGTTCCTCTTTTTTGAGACCAAGGAACTTTGCACGGGCCTCATTCACGAGTCCATACGTCTCAGGATCGATCGCGTACCAAACCATCGTATCAATATTATCCAACAGCATGTTTTGTTCCTGTGCCATTTGTCTGAGCTCATCATGAGCTCTTTTCAATTCTGTGAAGTCGATAATTGAAGCCAAACTACGTTTCGTTCGTGGTATCATTGATACGACCGCTTTACACTCTCTGATATCACCGTTCTTCGTGACGAGTCTGAATTCAAATTCATTTGGCACAGCGTTCTCTTGACTTCTTCTAAGTCTATGATATTCCTTCAATCGATCTCTATCTTCCGGAGCGATGAATTCAAGAAAACTCCTTCCGGCTATTTCTTCGATTTTGTAGCCGGTTAATTTCTCAGCCTCTCTATTCGCCATTGATATTCTAGTGTCTTCTTCTATCACAACACTCGCAGTTCCTGTGTTTTCGAAGATCGATCTGTACAATTCTTCATTTTTCTTCGAAAGTTCTTCCATCTTCTTGAAATCCGTTGTATCGATAACGCTTCCCAATATCGCTGGTCTTCCTTCATAATCAATGATCGCTGGTGATAATCGAGCCCATCTCACGCTTCCATTTTTTGCAATGTAAGCAAACTCGTATGGCTCAGGGTTGTATCTTTTTGGATTTGCCAGCAGTAGGTCGGTCAGTTTTTCCAATTCCTCTTTGTAATCTGGGTGAACTAGATCAAGGTAATTCGCCGCTAGAAGCTCTTCTCTTGAATATCCCGACAAGCGACAAAGCATTTCGTTGACAAATCTTAATTTCCCATCTTGGAAGATGTATATACCTACAGGCAGGTTTTCCATGATCGTTTGGTATCTTGCTTCGTTTTTTTCCAGCAACGAAAGAGCGATTTTGTAATCGGTGACATCAAGCGCTGACTCGATGACTCCTATAATTTTTCCGCGGTCATCCATCATTGGTGCACCGGAGATCAGCCACCAGCGACCATCATACGTTCTCATTTCTGCGGAATGAGGACTACCAGTTTGTATCGACTTGACGATGGGGCAGTTTTCGCACGGCGATTCCCTGTTGTTCCATACTTCATAGCAGTGCTTCCCAATAACGTCCTTTAGCCTCATCCCAACGGAATCCGCTGCTGCTTTGTTCGCCCAAATAATTCGATTTTCAGTATCTTGGTATACAACCAACTCCGCAAGATTGTTCAACAAAGCTTCCATCAATTTTCGTGTGGAGGTAATTTCATGCTTTAGGGACTTACGCTCGGTAATGTCCCTTCCATTCATTATGATTCCCTTTCCACTGGGAGCGTAACGATCAACCATCATTTCGAATTCAAAAACGCGGTATGCACCGTCATTATGCTTCATTTTCATTTCGAATCTTACGGCGCTTTTCATGCCAGAAAGTAGCTGATTTAATTGGGCGCAAAAATTTTCCAGGTCTTTTTCGTAAATATATTGCGTAAATGGAGTTCCTGCAAATTTCTCAGGCTCGTAATCTAACAATCTTTTGATCGAGGGGCTCACGAAATTTACTTTTGCATCAGCATCGATCGTAATTATGAGGTCTGAGCTGTTCTCGATGAGTGATCTGAAGCGCCTTGCATTGTGTTCAAGAGCCTCCATGGTTTTTCTCTTTGAAATCGCTTGATCCATAAGGTGGACAAGTTCTGCGAACATCGACTTAATATCGCCGCCCTTTTGAAGATAGAAATCCGCACCAGAATTGAGGGCCTCTATCACAACTTCCTCTCTTCCTTTTCCTGTGAAAAGAATAAATGGGATATTGCTGCCTTTAGATCTCAATTGTTTCAGAAGAGCAATGCCATCCATACCTGACATTTGATAGTCACATATGATCACATCTATCGGTTGCTTGCTCAGCAGCTCTAGAGCATCTTCAGCTGAGTAGCTCACCAATACTTCATAATCACTCTTTTCTTGAACAAAAATCGAAATCACTTCCAAGATCGCAGGTTCATCATCGATGATCAACGCACGTGGCATAGGCACACCATAGCTCGTGGTAAGAATGGATATATCATATAAATTTCATTTTTTCGCAGTATCACCTATGATAATGCTTGCCTGCACTCCAGAAATTTTTCCTTATTGACAATAACATGGGTTGGAATTTTGAAAGCGAGCAATCAAATCTAGATGTTTTCCAAATCTTTGATTCCACCGCAGAATAGAGATAAGACAAAGATGACCAAATTATGTTAAGAACTCATCTCAATCTAGACCCGATATGACCGTACAAAATCGGAGTGAAATGTCGTAATACTCATTGAAATCGGCTCACACGTTGCATTTATCTTGGAGTCCTACGCAGCATTTCAAATAAGAAAATCACGAAGTTATCGTTCTGATTGAATACAGGTAAGCCATCGAATCAATATAATACCTATTTTTTGCATTTAATCCGCGTTGATGAAATCTGCAGGAAAATTACCAATACACATTGGATGGCAATGCACAAACGCATGCAATTTGAAGTGCATTCACTGCTACGCATCAGCTGGCAACATTTCGCCGTACGAGCTTGACACGCAAGAAGCAAAGAATCTCATCGGGTCCATATCGGAACTCGGCTCGACAAGCATTGTTTTCACTGGTGGAGAACCGATGATGAGAAAAGACCTTTTCGATCTCGTTGGGTATGCATCAGATCGAGGACTCCATGTAATAATTGCCACGAATGGGACAATGATCGATGAGAGATCGGCGGAGCTTTTCAAGGAATTGGAAGTTGCAATCGCAATAAACTATCCCGCAGTGGATGAAAATCTTGAAACGTACATTACTGGCCTTTCAAATTCCTACAAATTGCGCATGAGAGGTCTATTCCATTGTTTAGAAAAGAAAGTAAAAACGAGCATTGGCATGGCGATCACGAGATTTAACTGCAAGGAAGTAAAGAGGGTGATTGAATTCTCCGCTGAGAAAGATATCAACTGCGACATTCTCTCAACTATACCGACTGGAAGGGCAACGGCTTCAGTGCTGCCCAGTGTAATTGATTACGAGACTATGCTCAGAATGTTGGTCAGAGATTATTCCGCTCTGCCCATGCATGCTTTGGATAGTAGCTCACAAACGCATGTGTCTGTGTATGAACCCTTTTACGTGCGAGTGTTGATGGAAGAATCTGGAAAAAAATTTCCAAAACTATGCAGCCTTGGCAACGCCATGCATGTGATGGAAGACGGGTCAGTGAGGTCATGTGTTTTTATGCCAATGACCTTTGGCAATGTAAGAATCGACAGTTTAGAAACGATATGGAATAGGATTGAGGAATCGAGCTTTCTTCAAGAACTGCAAGACCCTCAAAATTTGAAAGGCGCCTGCGGGCGTTGCAAGTACAATTCGACATGCGGAGGATGCAGGGCTAGAGCTCTCGCGCTAACAGGCGATCCATTCCAGGAAGATCCAATGTGCTCGGAATGTTTAAGTTTATGATTCTTGAAATTCGGAACGCAAGATGAAGCTGAGGGCTATATCATTCGAAAGTAAGATCAAAAAACACGTCCTCGACATCATTATGAATTGTATGATGAGGAACGGTCCAATTGCTCAAATGAAAGATGAAAAACTGAACAACCTGAATTCTATAATCAACAAGTACTTCTCAATTCAAGCTCTCAATTCAAGTAAGGTTGATTCATGCATCCTAGGGTAATTCGAGCATGCCCATGTTGCTCTATTGGTGAAGTAAGAAGCGACAAATGAGGATTAAATAAAAAAGGTCATATTCGATCAAAAACTAACACGGAATAATTTTCGGAAATTTTCCTTCAAATTCTTCTGGAATTTGACCGATGATCCATCCTGGACTCGTTGTTTCACAGTAGTAATAATACTTGCCGTTGTATACATATGCAGTTCCAGAAAGCGTACGATCCCCCCAAATGCCAGCAGCCATATGACCAGGATCCCCTTCAAAAAGAAGAAGTACTCCATCAAAATTGAATATTGCATTCTGAATAATTGAAACAAAAAGTATTGCAGTGTCTTCGCAATCTCCTCCGCCGTCGACGAGAGTTTCTACAGGATATCTTGGATATTCGATCATGCCTTTTGTTTGATTATCTAGCATATATTTCATCGATTGAACAAAAGCCAAAATAAACTCAGCCTTCTTGTACGAAGAAAGTCTTAATTCCTCAACAGCGATGTGATTGAGTTTATACGCCACCTCATTGACTGACTGATCATCTGAAATCACGTAGGATGCGTAATTCGAGACTCTCTCGCGAAGGCTGTAAGTATAGTAATCTTCGCCAGCGATATTCACAGTAATTGAATATAGGTTTCCTTTATAGTGCCATTCGAATACTCTTTGGAAAGCCTCATGTCCATAAAAAAAATCCCATGTCGCACTCCACTTTTCTCTACCATCCTGCGGCATAACGCGCCAATAGTATGTTTTGTTTTTCTCGAGCTCGCTTTGCAGAGAATACGAGGTTTCATTCACAGTCACATTTACAATTTGAGTGCGAAAACTAGGTACTTTGCTGAGCTGAAACCTGAATTCTGTAATATCGTTAGGGGCCTTCCATTGGAACACAATAGTCGAATTTGTTACGATGGCGGAATTCTCAGGATATATTGGAATGATCGATTGGCTGTTGAAGAAATTGATGAGAAATGGAATTCCTCTTGGGATCGCAATAACGGTGAAAACTAATAAAATAGCAATGAGCAGAGCTATCGCCACCTTCCCACCTTTTCCTTTACTTTTTTGAGGATATTGGTCTTGTCGAAAGTTTCCCAGTATCTCCTCTTCATCTACCGCCATGCGATCCCAACTGAATGTAGAGTTCTTTCAAGCCTTTATGATATTTCATTCGGCGACTTAAAACATGCACACATAAATCACGATTTTTCACTCGTGGACGTTATACCGTGTTATGAATCTTCTAAAATTAATGACTAGCTAAATCGTAAGCAACGATCTAGCCCTAAAAGTATTTCTGTTGCGACATCAACCTTTTTTCGAGCATTTGCAAGACGAAGGCTACATGCAGGGATGCGCAATATGTTTGACTTGGGAAATGTGTGCTAATCTAAATAAATCGAGGATTCTTAAGCTATGCAGCTAGGAGGTCTTTTAGAGGATTTAGGGTGTATGGCAACAGTGTGCCGAGGGGACAACGTTGATGCTGTTAGCCTTACCCCCCTCGCAATAGCAAATACGGCAAGACTCGATCACGCCGATCAAAAAGAGTATTGAAGTATTTCTTGAATTTCTATATTTTCAAAGAGAAAGCCCGCCAGAGATATTGATGTGCAGGAGCTGAATCAAGAAATCATTCCAATGATTAGCGTGGCAATAGGTGATAATGGTCACCACTCTCTAGAATGTTATTCGGGAATACGTTTTTAAATCCCCTCTTTTATCAAATAATGTTGAAATTCTTTGAACAATTGTTAAGGTTGGACTCCACGACAGAATCAGTGGAGCATTCTCATGATGAACCGACAAGCACACAAGCTTTAGATCGAGAGTCCGCCACAGCCGACGGTAACGATCCCATATGGAAATCCTTCAATCTTCTGAAGAAGGAAAATCAAAATCGATGGATTCTTGAGGCAACTGCTGATAGATATATTTTACATCGTGCAACTCATGATGTAAGAAAAATTTTTCTCGAGGTCACAACCCGATGCAATCTCAGATGTGCGAGTTGTATACGACATGCCTGGGACGAAGAATTAACTGATATGTCTTACGATACTTTTTGTAGCGTTCTGAAGAGCATCCAGAATTTGCCTGAAGTGAAAGAAGTCCATTTTGGAGGGTTCGGCGAACCTCTCATGCATCCTAGAATACTCGATATGGTAAGGGAAGTCAAATCACTCGGCCTGAGGGTCTCGATAAGCACTAATGGCACACTGTTTAACGAAGAGATTGCAAACAGTCTCGTGAACATCGGAGTTGATCGCATATTTGTGTCGATGGACAGCACTCAAGCTCAAATCTTTGGCGATCTCAGGATCGGCGCTGATTTTTATGAAGTTGTCGAAAATGTGAAACGGTTGAATCTTGCCAGAGAAAAAAAGGGATCAAGATTTCCTACAATAGGACTTGAATTTGTAGCGACGAAAGAGAACTTCGATGATATCAAGAATGTCCCGCAATTGGCCAAGGAACTCGGTGCTTCGATAGTGATTATAACCCATCTCCTGCCCTACACTAAAGAATCAGCACACAAGATTCTGTATAATGGGGATTATGGGAAGTTCCCAAGATCGGAAGGCTGGTCTGTGGTGGCCGGAGACTACGTCATGTGGGGCACGATGTCACTGCCCAGAAACAGTTGGGGTGCGCATAGGCAATGCCGATTCATCGAGGAGAAGGGAACGGTGATAGCGCATGATGGGTCAGTGAGTCCGTGCTATGCACTCATGCATTCCTACAACTATTTCATTTTCGGAGAAGAAAAGCACGTGAAACGCTACGTGTTTGGCAATGTCAACAACACGACACTGGCAGACATCTGGTCGAGCGAGCAATATGTGCTCTTCCGATCTCGAGTTCGTGACTTCAAGTTCCCGTCGTGCGTCGATTGTGGTGCGAACTGCGATCTGCGCAAAGAAAATCAAGATTGCTGGGCTAACGACCCCTCATGTGCCGATTGTCTATGGGCTCAGGATATCATCAGGTGCCCCTAAGAAGTCATTTTCCAGGAGTGCGGAAAGAATCCCTCGGAATCGTGATCTCAAACCTCGCCCCTTCGCCAGGTCTGCCGCATTCCTGTATAGTCATCCCTGTGATCGATAGTATTTCCTTGATAAGATACAATCCCCTGCCGTATCGTCCTTCAAATAGATCAGCCTTCCTGGATTCCTCAATGCCTTGGCCATCATCTTCGCAAATAACAGTAATGCTGTCGTCCCTTTCTTTCTGCATAATGATGATGTTTCTCAGCTTTATACCTCCGTGTCTGACCGCATTGTCGAGCAGGTTCACAAAAACTTTTTCTATGAGCGGATCCGCAAAAATTTCAATGTGTTCATCGATTTGTACATTAACATTTACCCTGGAACGATCAATCGTAGCGAGTGCCTTACTGATTATCTTGCTGAGATTGATCCACTGAGGTGGATTTGCGCCCATCTTCTCATAATCTCTGCTGAAATCAAGATGTCTTTCAATGTTTGAAGCCGCCCTCAGTGCCATCGACAAAAATCGCCTTTGCTTCTCATCCTGAATTGCGTCAGAAAGCAACTGTAAGCTCCCTGATATGACCGTGAGTTGATTCATGATGTCATGCCTTGTCACGCTACCAAGGAGATGCAGTTTCTTGTTGGCAAGCGCAAGTGCATCTTGCACTTTTTTCAACTCAGTGACGTCTTCCGCCGTGCAGGCAGCGAACTCGACATTACCATTCTTACCAAATTTTGGAATCTTGGTAACGAGCATAAGGCGCTTTTCTCCCTTTGCGTTCGTCACCCACTCGAAATCCCTGTACTTTCTTTTTTCTTCAAAAACAATTCTGTTACCCTTTACACCCACCTCAGCTTCAGGTTTTGGTAGAAATTCGTAAATCTTTCTATTAGCGATCCTTTCTCTACTCAATCCGAGAAATTCCATACGTGCGCGATTTACGATTTCTCCGTAGGTTTCAGGATCGTTAGCAGTCCAAATCATCGTATCGACGCTGTCGAGGAGCATCTCGTAAAGTTCCTTCTCCTTTTTGAGAATCTCCTTCAACTGCCTTTCCTCGGTGATATCTACTAAGGATGCCACCGAGCGCTTAGTACCTGGGATTACATCGATCGTGATCTTCACCATTCGAATGCTGCCGTCCTTGCGTTTCAGTTCGAGCTCGTAAGAGCGCGGAACATCGCTCCTCCCCTCCCTCCTTCTCCTGTGATACTCGGTGATTCTTTCAACTTCCTTCTCTGCAACTAGTTGATATGTTTTCATTTTTCCCTCAATTTCCTCGCGGGAATAACCTGTGAGTCTCGTGAATTCGCCATTTACAAGCGATACTGTCATATCCTCCTCAATGATGAGCATAGCTGTACCCGATGTTTCGAATAGCATGCGATATTTCCATTCAGATTCCTCAAGGAGTTCTCTCATTCTCACTTTTTCGGTGATGTCTCTAATAATTACGTATGTGGCCAGACCAGCCTCGTTTTCTGCCACGGCGGCATTGAGCTCGGCCCAAATGAGGTTTCCGTCTTTTTTCTTCAACTTTACTTCATATATCGACGGTACGTTTTCACCAGCAACCCTCTTCCTGTAGTATTCCAAAGTTCTCATCTTGTCTTCATCGGCGATAAACTCCGAAAAATGCTTCCCTATGACATCTTTTTCTTGATAACCTCCCATCGAAAGTAGCCGGTTATTTGCGTACTTTACAATGCCTTCCTGAAGTATCGCGAAACCATCGTTTGCTCTTTCAAAGAAATGGCGATATCTCCGCTCGCTTCGCATGAGAGTCTCTTCCACAGCCTTTTTGGCTTCTTCGAGCTTGAATCTATACAGTGCGAATCCAAGATCACCTGCAAGATCGGAAATGAATTCGATTTCTTCGTCGAGATACGCATGGTTTCGCATGTGGATTGATATGGATCCAAATACTTCTCCATCATGCTCTATTTTTTTGGAAAGACATACAAAGTCATTCCGAGGCGAATATGGGCAACCTATGCACCGTGGATCGCCGTCATTTACAATGACAAGATCGCATGCCGCTAGCGCTTCGCGTACGCAAGCTGGCTCCTGCTCGTATATTGCCTCGGTAGGCAATTCCGCATGTTTGTCGCCTGCCAAACAGGAGGAATAAAGACTTCTTCCTTTGGTCCCTTTGAGAATACTGATAATAACACTTTCAAAGAGGCACGTTTTCACAAGGTCATTACACACGGTGCTCAGAAGCGCGTTCTCTTCCTTTTCCCTTGCAATCAGCTGGTTGATCCTTCTCATTGCAAAAAACATTGTATTGAGCTTTTCAAGTCTAGAGACTAATCCAGCCTCCTCGGTAACATCCCTAATGACGCCTATGACCTTAACAGGTTCACCTATTTCGTTCATTATTGTTGCTGTCCGATGCTGAACGATTCTTTCTTCGCCTTTCAAAACAACTCTGTATCTGATTTCACACTCTTCGCTGCTCAGTGCAGATTCAGAGAGCCGCCTGATGACAAGTCCCCTGTCTTCTGGATGGACGTGCTTTACAAGTGTTTCATACTTTCCGTCAAATAGTCCCTCGTCTATCCCAAGGAGCCTCAATAGGTTGTCTGATACACTCAACTCGTCCTTTGAGACATCATAAACAAAATTGCCAATCCTACCCAATCGCTGCGCCTCGGCGAGCATTCTCTCGCTCACTTCAAGCGCTTCCATTGCTCTGCTCTTCTCCACGAGCGTCTTGATCATCCTGGAGAGCTCGGCAAATTGTGATCGAGGATCTCCGCCTTTCTGGAGGTATCCGTTGGCGCCGCAGTTTATAGCCTCAATAACAACTTCCTCTCTTCCTCTGCCGGTGAATATGATAAATGGTATTTTAGCACTGAAGGAACGAATCTTTCTGAGGAGTTCTAGCCCGTTCATCTCAGGCATGATATAATCCGAAATTACGACATCAAAATCATCCTTCTCAATCATCTGGAGGGCCTGGACTGGAGAAGTTTCGCAAATAACCTCAATTTTCCCCTCGCTTTCGAGTAATACCTTCATGATCTCTAGCAGTTCTTCCTCGTCATCCACGCAAAGCGCCTTGATCTTTTCACGCACCTTTCTTTTCATCGCTATTTTCTCACCTACCAATTCCACATCCCTCTTTCATCAGAATTCATCAACGAATCTGATGGTGAAGAATTGTGATCCAGGTCCAGCTTTTGAGATATCTGCGATTAGAAGTAGCTAATGTTGTCCGTATTTAAATAATATCTTTACGGCCCACTCAAATGAAAAATCCTAAGTTGGGACCGGCGAACGTATGCCCGTTGGATGGCGGATTTCCATGCTATATAGTGCTGCGTACTAACGGAAGAGGCATGCGAGTCGTTATTATCTCAATAAAAATAGGAAAGTTATCTTGGTTGAATCAAATGTAATTCAGTCTCCTTCCTAGTAATAGCTAGCATAAGTGGCCGACTTCGTATTCAATTTTGGCAAACGAATTCACTGATCGAGTGTTCTTCAACTCATATCGTAGATATACTGAGAAAACAATTTGCATACAATGATCCAGCCTTGATGGAAGCTTCACTTGCCGACTTCACATCTGAGGCTCTTGATAATTGGTGCAGTGGAGGTTTCATCAGATGGACATAGGAATTCAGATCTTTCATGACTAGATATTTATTTATCTATATGAATAGAAATATTTCAAAGGACAAATCATTGAGAATATCGGGCAGGTAATAGAATTTGATTTGATTGCATCAACATTGATTCGATATTCTCTCTTCCGTTTTAAACAATTAATCCTCTTTGGAGTGATCTTGAGACAACCGTCTCTATGGGTGTTCATTGCGATTCCGCCTGCTATCTGATGCTACTTCCCTACACCTCTCTGGCCTCGAGATTTCGCGTGACATATCGCTCTTTCGATAAATCCTTTCTTGTCGTGACTCGTCGCCATCCGTAGAGGTACCAAGAATGAGGCAAAGCAATGAATCAAACCTCCGATCTTCTACGCTTTCACAATTGTAAGATTGACACTATCTCGAGTTTTTCAAGTGATTCCTCGAAAAATACGGCGGACCGTATGAACGCAAAGCTTCATCGGCACGGAACCTCGACTGTTGGGAATGATTGATAACAAGTAATGGTGAACTTCATTTCCGTATTACTCTTGGCGAAATGCCAAAAAGAGGAATTTTCGATTTTTTCTCTCGCGAACAAGAAATGAGTCTCACACAATTCGCAAGAAAGCACTACCAGCTGAGGATAAGTATTAAGGTGGTCAAAAATACCAGCGATAGTGGCATGGGGTTTCGACAGATATTTTGATGATGCGCTTGCTTGATTTTGTTAGGAAAGAGAAGCATGTATGTATTGTCTCAGAGAAGATCCTTGCCCACAGCAGCTGTGCGACAGGGTAAATCGCCTCATTGGCATCGGCGAAAATCAACGAAGTTTCTGCCTCAGTAGATCCACCAAGGAACGCAACATATCACCAAGCATCCCGGATGATACCCTTTGTTGAGGTGATATTGTTTATGCCTCACGATCTATGGCTCTGTCTTTACTTCGGCTTTCCAATTCCAGGCACGAAGGAATATGCTGGGTTTTGATCGACCATTGTTACCTTGATGTGCCCAAGCCACCGATCATCTTCTACTGGGAAATCTTTTCTAAAATGCGATCCTCTGCTTTCCTGCCGGAGAAGTGCAGCATGTGCGATCATTTCCATCAAGAGGGCCATCGATTTTGTTTCAACGAATTGAATTTTGTTCTTTTTCCCTCCCTTTGCTTCATTTAATTCCCGGACGATTTCGCTGGCTTTTGCTGCACATTCATTAAGCGAATCTCTTGACCTGAGTATCCCAAGAGATTTTGAACACATTCTTCTGATGACCTCTCTCATTTCATACAATCGGTCAGTTGCTATCTCATGTCCCTTCTCGTATCGCTCCTCAGTTGAAGCGTATGCGTCCTCGACTCGACTTTTTTCAATCCCATCTGTCCCGTATCGCACTGCTGACGAGCCAGCAATTCTTCCGAAAATGAGTGCGTCGGCGAGGGCGTTCCCTCCCTTTCTGTTCGCTCCGTGTACGCCTCCGACAAATTCTCCAGCAGCGTAAAGACCCGCTACCCCTGTCCAACAATGCTCATCGATGATTACACCACCCATTGAGTGATGTGCAGTGCAGGTAATTCTAATCATTTGCTCGCCGCGATCTGGAAATCGATACTTGCAAAGCTGAAACATTGAATTCATCGTTGTCATGTCCGTATCATCCCATTTCTTGACTGCTGAGAGATCAAGATAGCATTTGCGCATCTTTTCCTCTTCAAACGCGATCGCTTGGCACACCTTGTCTCTGTAGACTATGACTGCTTTTGTTAGGTCGGTTTCCTCAGGCACCCTTTTCTTGAGAATGTCTTCCCCCTTGTCGTTGACGATCTTCGCATCTGAAGGATACGGCGGGAAAAGGATGAAAGGTGGAAGACCTTTGTGAATCATCGATATGGGGAAAAATTGGACAAATTCAAGATCTCTCAAAGAAGCGCCAGATTCCATGGCCATGACCATGCACTCGCCCGTTGTGGCAAAAGGGTTGTCGTTGTTCTCAAACATTGCGCAAAACCCACCAGCCGCAAGTACCGTCGATCTCGAGGCGATGGGAAATGAAGCATTATTACGATCAATGGCCTTAACGCCAATGCACTTCTCTCCATCTTTGATGAGCGATTCCACAGCGCAATGTTCGAAAAAAGTGACGCCTAATCCATCCAGGGTATCAATAAGTTTTGAAGTGAGTTCGATCATTGGAAATGTAAGCCTTTCGCGGACTAAATGCATGCCTGATGGTTTAGGCTCAAATTTGATGCCTAGGCCGTCGAGATACTGCGGAATTTCCCTGCTTTGTGATACGAGAATTCTCACGAGTTTTTCATCATTAATCCACCGGCCAATTTCCATGGTAGCTTTGAAGAGTTCTTCTTCTTTCACTTGTGCTGTCACGTGGGAAAAGATGCCGGCGGACATTGAAGTGGCAGACGCCTTTCCTGCGCAGCCTTTTGTAACAACGCAAACGCTTGCATTGCGTTTCGCCGCCTCGTGGGCGGCGCAAAGTCCTGCCAGACCGCCTCCGACCACGCATACGTCGAATTCTTCCATCACAATTCCTCCTCTTTATGATAGTGCTTCATCTTTGTTATTATATTATCGTCTTGGCGAAATTCAGTGAAATAAGGTAGGTGCATTGGCTAGATACCTGCGATATCTCAATCCGATTCTTTTTTTGATCTGGACGCGCATCAATGCAAAGAATTAAAATATGATTTCAGTGATAATTTAGCAAGGGGATTTTCGTGGTGAGCATCAATTATCTTGGCCATTCGGCCTTTATCATTGAGGGTTTCAGAGGTAACATTCTCATCGATCCCTTTATTAAAGGAAATCCGATGGCTGTGGCTCCGAAGGATTTGAAGGTCGACTTGATTTTAGTTACGCATGCACATGGCGACCATTTGGGAGATGCGATTGAGATCTCAAAAAGAACTGGCGCACCAATTCATTCAACATACGAAATTGCAAATTATGCACTGCAAAAAGGGGCAAGGGCGATTGACGGACACATTGGCTGTGTCCTCAAACTGCCTTTCACAACAGTGAAAACGTTCCAGGCCATTCATGGTTCTTCGATCGAAGGTGCAGTTTCTCTCGGCATAGCTTGTTCCTTTGCTATAGCTGCAGATGACAGAGTCGTTTATCACGCTGGGGATACCGCTTTATTTGGTGATATGAAGCTCATCGGTGAAGAATTCAGAATCGATGTAGCGCTCCTCCCTATCGGAGGACACTATACAATGGGCATAGATGATGCGGTAAGAGCCGCTTCACTGCTCAATGCCGATACGGTCATTCCTATGCATTACAACACGTTCGACGCAATAAGAACAGACCCTGAAGAATTTAAGAAGAAGCTTGTAGAAAAGACGAAGGCGAAGTGCGTCATACTTCGTCCTGGTGAGAGGTATAGCATTCCTTGAATTGTATCGTCCTAGTCTCCTTCATTCTCATGTTTGCTTGACTGAGCACTTTCCCATAATCCCAAACGCTTTGCCACGTAGGTAACATAGTCTTCCATTGGTATATCAATAAGCGCCCTGTCTATGTCCACTTCTTTTGATACAGCACAATCAAGATGAATCCTGCATTTCGGGCACATTGTAAGGAGTCGATGTGCACCGGTTCGCTTCGCCTCGGCGATTCTATCAAGTTGCATCTGCTTAGCCGCCTTACCACACGTAATCCATGCAGAAACACCACAGCACTGCGCCTTGTCTTTCGTATTTGCCATTTCTTTTACAGCGACACCCACTTCCTTCAAAATGTCTCGCGGTTCTTCATATACGCCCAAGTGCCTTCCAAGACGGCAGGGATCGTGATAAGTGACCGTATCTTCCTCTGTTCCCGCAGCTTTCAATTCTATTTTCCCCTGATCGAGAAGATCGGCAAGATATTCTGTAATGTGCATCATTTCAAAATCGAGATCGCCAAGGATGTCCTGGTAGTCTATGTTGAATGTCCTGTAACACTCGGGACATGCAAACACGACCTTCTTTGCCCCGCTTTTCTTAATCATTTCAACGTTCCTTTCCATGAGTTTCTCGAAATGCTCATTATCTCCTGCCCAATTAAGGTCATGCCCACAGCATACCTCTTCATTGCTCACGACCGGTGTAACGCCCGCATAATTGAGGATTTTGATCGCTGAGATTGCCGTGCTCGTCAGATTCAGATTTCTATCATAGAAAACGGCGTCGAGATGCGGTGCGCATCCAACAAAGTAGAGCACTTCGCCCTTATCCGCGATCTTGACATCTCCAGGAACCCAATCAAGCCGATTCTGTTCCTTTGTATGGGCCATAACACGCATCATGCTCTGCAGAAGACCTCCTTGTGAACATTCTGGTTCGTTACCCAGCAGAATCGCTTCTGATCGCATTCCCTGGATAAATCCTGAATAGTCTACTTTGTAGGGACACATGGAGTTGCACATCTCGCATGTGATGCACGACCAGATGTCTCGATCTTTGCTCAGGCTGTCCGAGACGCCTTCAAGCGCTCTCAGAACAATGACACGCGGTGCAAAATCGGGATCGAAACGAGCAACGGGGCACACTGATGTGCACTTTCCGCACTCAACGCAGTCATGAGCACCTGTGTCTGCAATGAGATCATCGACAGCTTTCTTGTCAAATGTCATAATCTCCTTCTTTTCGGTTTTTGGTATCGGACTGGGACCTATTTTCTTCAAATCAGCGTACATATTATTGACGAGGTTGAGGAACTTTGCTTTCTCGGAAGCCGAGAGCCATTCATATCTAAGTCTATCTTCACCTAGACCCGTGTATTTCAGTAATTTCTTCACAGCCTCTATGCGCTTGAGTGCATGCTTGTTACCATCTGTGTAATGGCAATTGTCAATTCTGCATCCAACAACGGCGACACCATCAGCCCCACATTCGAAAGCCTTCATCATAAAAGAAGGCTCGATGCGACCTGTGCACATCACCCTAATGATCTTCACGCTGGCAGGATAGCTGATTCTGTTAACGCCTGTAAGTGTAGCAGCTGGGTAGCCACACCAATTGCATGCAAAGACGAGAATCGTTGGCTCAAAGTTTTCAGTCATTCTCTTACCTCCTGGACAAGCGCACAGATAATGGATTCAATAGAATCGTGTTCGTAATAATTGACGCTCATTGCCTTGTTACAGCACGCTGCGGCGCACGCTCCACACCCCTCGCAAAGGAATTCGTCAACGACGGCAACTTTCTTACCTTCTTTTGGAACGAGAGAGATAGCTTTGAATACACAAACCTCAGCGCAGCGACCACAACCGCGACACCGTTCCTCGTTGACCTGGGCTGTGATTCTTTCAACGTTGATCTTGCCTGAGTTTAGTAGCTCCACGATTTCTTGCGCAATTGTTTTTGCATCGTCAATCGAGTATCTTATCCCCTTTGGACCCTGCGCGCAGCCTGCAATATATATGCCACGCCGGATTTGTGGGGGCATCATTGGATTGACGTCCTTCATAAATTTGTCAACATCCGTCTGAATGTGGAGCATCTTGCTCAGCTTCTCGGTACCCTCGCTCGGTTCCTGACCCACAGCTAGTACAACCAAGTCGCTTTCAATATTAAGTAGCGCTCCGGTGTCGGTATCCTCAGCGCGGACGATGAGCTTATCGTTTTCTGGGACAATTTCGGCAACTTTTCCTCTGACGAATCTTATGCCCATCTCTCTAGCCTCAGCACAGAATTCTTCGAACCCTCGATATGGACCTCTAAGATCGATATAATGGATGTATACATCGGTCCCTGGGTGAAGTTTTTTCACTTCCTTTGCGATGCCGATGGTGTATGTACAGCAGACGAGTGAACAGTGGGGGTTGCCCTTTGCTGCGTCTCTCGAGCCAACACAAAGCACAAAGTTTACGACTTTTGGTATCGTACCATCAGATGGCCTCTTAAGCCCTGTAATATCGGCTTGTTTCATGATGTCAATAAATTCCATTGATGTGAGAATGTCCTTACTTTTTCCATAGGAATACGATGGAATCCGCACCGGATCAAAAGTCTTTGACCCAGTTGCCACGACGATTACGCCCACATCAAGTTCTCGCTCTCTGCCGTTTTGGAGCAACTTTACATGTCTATTCCCAAATCCTCCTGTGATTTCTACTATTTGCGTGTTGAGCATGATTTCAATGAAAGGATTCCGCTCAACATCCTCGATCTTTGGAGTGAAAATACATTCTTTACAGTACTGCATGCAACAGATACCGCAGTTATGTGTGGGGAATGTTGTTGCGAGTTTGAAAGCCCTTCCACCCAGTTCCTTTTCCCTTTCAACGAGGTAGACTTGGTGTCCAGCCTTTGCAATTTCGAGCGCAGCGGCCATTCCAGCCACTCCACCGCCAATGACGAGCACCGCATCTTTTATGGGAATTATGATATCTTCTAGAGGCCTCAACCGTCTTACGCGTTCAAGACCACCAAGCATCAATGACTTCGCCTTTTTCGTCGCTTCATGTTTATTAGGATGAACCCAAGCACACTGCTCTCTGAGATTCACCATTTCAAAAAGATATCTATTCATTCCTGCGGTAGCCAGGGCATTTCTTATGGTCTCTCCTTGAATATTCGGTATTGCGCCACCGATGAGAATCCGATCGAATTTCTTTTCTAAATATCTGCTTATGAGATAATCGATGCCTTCCTTTGATGCCAATTCATCAAATATGCCGACGTCAATAACATCGTCAAATTGTTTTAGGAATGCCGCAACCTCTTCAAGATCGATCCGATCGCTAATCTCGCCCTTTTCCCTACATAAATATGCACCGATTTTTGCTTGATTCTTCCTTTCCATATTGATCAGCCCAGATCTCCTTTCTATTGTAATGAGGGTGATTGCGTAACGATGGCAGAAGACATTACACTTGTAATATTATTTTATAATTTTTGTGAAACCAACCGCTCCTTTGAAAATTCGAAAATATTTGAGATAAAACTTTAATAATAAACATACATTTGATAATCAATGGAGAGGGCTTGTGTTATTGAAGTTATGTATATAGACCCCGATGCATATGTGAACGTCGTCAATCACAATCTCAGAAAAGAGATCGTCAAAGCTTTGTACAGGAAAACTTTACATTCGCCAATCTCAAAAAAAGAACTCGCTGATGCAATAGGAATCGACTATCACCAACTTGTATATCAACTTAACAATCAACTCAATGAATTCTGGAAGGTTGCTCACGAAAGGAAAGTTAGAGGCACGCGAATAGAGTTTATTGAGCCATTATCCAAGAATGCAATCTTCATAACATTGGGAAAGGAAAACACGATTCATCTGATAGATCCTCTTGCTGGTCTTTTTGGATCATTGAAGAAAGTTGGCGTTCGATGTGATTCCTGCAGCGAAGAGGAAGTTGGCAATTGTCTCGAGCATTTAAAAAAAGCATCTCTTACTTTCCAAATTACTCAACCCGAAAAAAGCGTTCTGGCAACGAATCAACGACTCCCCCCGCTTAAACCCTTAGATTATGCAATAATCCGTTCGTTGCGAGGTATTTCAAAAGGAGAAAAAAGTGTCATAACAATTCCCTGCGAAAGGTGCTCATTTATCAAAAGAATAGTAAAGATCAATGGGGTTTGAAATCTGATCGCTATTTCAGAAAATGAGCATTCAGAGCAGAAGCTCCAATATCTTACTTTATGGTAATTTATTTAGCGCATCGATCGATTGCACCGAATGTGAATAAAGGCTTTGAGAAGCAAGGAAATGCACCTGTCAGAATCGCAATTATCAGTGGATTCTTGGGTGCGGGCAAGTCTAGCATGGCGTTTGCCGTCGCGTCATATTTGAGAAAAGAGAAAAATGCCATCGTAGGGATCATTACAAACGACCAGGGAAATGCACTTGTCGACACAGAATTTATGCGTAGCGGCGGCTTTGACGTCGAGGAAGTACGAGGCGGTTGTTTTTGTGTGAGGTTTGATGAATTTGTCAATAATGCTTATCGTTTCGTATCGTCAAGGAAACCAGATCTCATAATTGCAGAGTCGATAGGCACAGCAACTAACCTTTTGTCCGCTGTAATCTCCCCGATGAGGGAATTTTATGCCAACGACTTTTCTCTTTCTCCATTGATCACCGTAGTCGATGCATATTCTTTATCGAAATGTTTAAAGGAGGGCGTAGAACCCTTTCACGTTGCAAATACGATACCCGTCCATCAGATCAGAGAAGCTGAAGTCATCGTTTTGTCGAAATGCGATCTTGTTGATGAAGCAGATCTGGGTAGAATCATCGAATACGTCAAAAATTTTAACCAGGAGGCTGTGGTAATTCCCTATTCTTTCATTTCAAAGAGAAGCGTTGATGTAATCGCAGACTTGATGATTTCAAATGTCCTCAGCACAAAAAAGCCATTCCCGGTTGATCAGAGGATCTTCGCAAGAGAAAAGGCCATCCTAGGATGGTGTAATTACTATGCAACTATCCGATCGGATATGTCGACAGATGCTCGAGCGTTTCTCGTCGAAGTAATGAAAGAAATCTCGAAGGATTTTGACGATACTTCAGTCGCTCATCTAAAGGCGATGCTCATATCGAGTGAAAGCGCACTGAAACTCAGTGTGGTCGGCGATACGCTTCGAATCGATGATATTCGAGGAGGTCGTACTTTTGTTGGTGAGGGAAGAATTGTGATTAATGCGAGAATATGTTCCTCGCCTGAAAAAATGAAGCAAACAATTAGCAACGCAATGAGAAAAGTCGCAGAATCAGCGAAAATTAAATTAGTAAATGAAGGAGAACTAGCTTTCACACCAAAGCCTGAACTCATGTTTCCTCACATCAAGAAAGGATCAAATTAGCTCGATCTCTAGCGCTTAACAAAAAGTGTGAAGCACATTTAAAAATGGTAGAATTATCATTCTTTAAAAATCAGACTATATACTAGCTCAGAAATCGCTCGGCAGATGAAGCCCTTGATTGCTCCATCAGGAATAATCCTTCTTTTGCTCTCTTGTCTTTGTATCAGACCCAGAGAAATCAGCCGGTCTTAGAAGAAAGTTTCCACCTTCGATATGAATTGTGGCCCCCTCAATCAGTGCCTTTGCGAGTTTATACCGTGCGGAGTGTAGGTCCAGCCATAGTGATTTTCTTGAGATTCCCATCATCATCGCGGCGGTCTCCTGATCAAAGCCCCGATAGTCAACGAGGCGGATCGCTTCAAGTTCTTCGAAGCTCATTCTAACGACGCTTATGTGGGGCCTGTCAATTGGCCCAAATGTCCTGAAGATTGGGATTTCTGAGATCCATCGAGGTCCTCGTCTTCTCCCTCGTCGAGGCGGAAACATTTGATCTGTCTGGTTATTCCTTATAATGTATATTACGCTTCCTTTTGAACTTATCATGGTCGTGCATTCATAAGATTTTTTTCGTGGCACTTGGCAATATATTCCTTTCCTATTCTTTTGAGTGCATCGTTATTTATGCGCATAAGTGCAAATTAATTATATATTATATCTCCATATTCCTTAATTGTAGAATTTGATATCGGATTCCGTTTTAAGTGGATCCCTATCCAGAAGTGAAAAACGTTCAGGAGGTGATAAAAATGCCTAGAGGATTTGGAAGAGGTTACCTGTGGATGTATTGGGTGACTGGTCTGCCTGAATGGATGAGAGCAAGGCATTGCCCTCCGTATCCTGCGGATTTACTTTATCCGATCGCGCCCCCAATGTGGCCAGTGAGACCATACAGCTCTCAAGAGCTATCAAGAGAAGAGGAAGCCCGAATGCTAGAAGAAGAACTCCAATACTTAGAAGCTGAAAGGGACGAAATTGAACGAGACATCGCTGCTTTGAAGAAAGAAATCGAAAATATGAAAAAAGGAGCTGATTAGGAAGGCCTGGTGGCGACGGAACAGGCCCGCTTGGTCTTGGTGCAATGACTGGACGAAGGGCAGGATATTGCGCTGGATTTCAAGTTGCAGGCTATGCAAACCCATTCACATTGCCGTTTTGTTACTGCAGAGGACTCTGGCCGTATAGATTCTGGGGAATCGGCCGCGGAACCCCACCTGGCTTCATCTGGAGAGGGCTGGATCGGTTGCGGAGGCGAGGCTGGTGGTATTGAGTACCTGAGATTAGGCAGGAGATCAGCACAGGCTTGATCCGGAAAGGCTTATATCCATAGGCCTTCCAAAATGTTCATGGATTTTCATTTTTTCATCGAATCTAAATATTATTAGTCGGTGTATGGAATCATGCATATAAACTCGAGTGGCTCGAATCCTACATTTCGAAATTGATGCATAGCATTTGGAGGAATGAGAATAACTCCCCCTGGACCTATAGTTGCGGTTTCGCCATCGCAATACACCTGGCATTTACCTTTTAGCACGAAAACTTCGTGTTCGTATGGATGTTTATGCATCGGGGAACTGCCAGATGGCTCAACTTCGAATTGTCTCATAGCGAAATTGGAAACACCATCAGACTTTGTAATAAGCCATCGAACCTTCGCGCCCCTCGCACCCTCGTCTTTAACTTGTTCCTGTTTTACCTCCGAATAAAGAATGCATTTCAGTGGCATTGAAGAAACTAGTATATTCTCAAGATATTTCAAATTGCCCTTGCAGTCTACGGATCAATCTTTCTTACCAGAAAGTCTTGCTATCATGGCAAGTTCATGCGAGAAACGGATCCTCGACTAACGGATGCAATCATACTCTTTTTATTAACAACCTTATTTAGAGGAGTCATTACCCAATTCTAGCTACATGGAACACGATTCCGTGATGAATCGCCCAATCAAGAGAAGTCAATAGCGTACTATCATTAAGATTCTTGACATCCTCGACCACAAGTTCCCAGGGTTATCTCGAGAAGATTCCATATGTGTATTCTATTTTAGTCATGCCAACGATCATCGCTTTGGTCGCCTCAACTGTCGGCCGAGCTATGTAAAATTCTACCAAGTAACTTCAACTTTTTATTCTAAACAAATGCACTCGAAGAATTCGACTTTCGTGTCATGTTTTTTCAAGATATCGATGACCCAGCCCCCACATATCTGCACGGAAAAAGTGTTTCGATAATGTTATAGTGTTTCTTTATTTACTATGTACATTTTCATCGAAAATATGGAACAAGGACATTTGGTAGAACAAATCAAAAAACCAATTCTTTCATACGATGAAGCTTTTGCCTCTTCCATTTCGAGTAAATATCAAGAAGATTGGGAAATACCTAAGAGGGATTGATAGTTTCTTGAAAATGAAGAATTAGCAATATCATAAGTGCAGGAAATTTCGTATCCAGTAAGAATTTTCAATAATTCTCTATCCTGCGTCTAAAAGATTTTTATCATAAGTCAGGCATCAAGAATTTATTTTTATCCAACACAAAATCATTTTAACTTAACGGGCGCATTCACTCGATGGAGAAAATGATGAAGCGGAAGGTAGCCACATGTGGTATGATATTTGTGCTCCTTTTCTCATCCATTTCATTTGCAATTGTTCTCAATAAGAGCTTGGCATTCTCTTTTTCGACAAATATCCCCGTTGACAGTGGCGAATCTCATGGAACTCAAGGTTTTCCAAGAATCGCTGTTGACTCTGGCGGTAACATATCAGTTGTTTGGGCTGAGGGCGCCATTCAACCAACAGCGATTTTCTATGCAAAATCGGAAGATTCAGGCTCGAGCTTCCTCGAAAAGATCAGGGTAGATGATGTCAACGATTATATGGGCATAAGATCATCCCCATCAATCGCCATCAATGACAATGGATCGATTTTCGTTGTGTGGGAAGATTCCAGGGAAGATGGGATTTCATCCATTTTCTTCTCAAGATCCGATGATGGTGGCAAAAGTTTTTCTGCAAACGTGCGGATAAGCTCCGTTGACGTTGCGGCGTATGAACCAGACATTGCCATTTCAAATGGCACGATAGTCGTTGTATGGTCGCAAAATGTGACAATCGATTCTCACAATGTTACAAGAATCTATTGTACAAGATCTTTTGATTGGGGTTCATCATTTGAAGTGCCACACCAGATTGATAGTTACAACATTGCAACTTGCATTCAAAATTCGCCGAGAATCGCAGCATTGGGAGATCATCTCATCGTTGTATGGGAAGACAGCAGGTCAGATCCGTATTTTGATATCTACGGCGCCGTTTCCAATAATTCAGGAGAAAATTTTTCGAAAGCATTGCGCATTAGCGACGGACCGTCCAATAAGCGCCAAACATCGCCGGATGTTTGCTTCGCGAATGACGGAAATATTGCAGTCGTTTGGGAAGATTATAGAAGTGGAACTCCGGAAATCAGAATAGCAACATCATCGAATGGCGTAGCTGCTTTTTCTTTTTCCAGTGTCGTGAGTGACGGAGGTTACTGCGTGGATCCATCGGTAGACGCCGGTAAAAATGGAATTGTGGCCGTAGTCTACAAATTGCAAACTCTTGAAGAATACGAAATTAGACTTGCAATTTCTCGAAATGATGGAACTACCTTTTCGCCGAGCATTAGGGTCGATGATGCAACATCACCAAGCAAGAGACAGAATCCAGATATCGCCGTGGGAACAGACGGCTGGCCGCTGGTAGTGTTTGAAGATAGAAGGACTTCTCCTCAATGCATTATGTTTGCGCGAATGTTAAATATGCCACCATCTTGTACGATTCTTCAACCTCTGACTGGTTCGGTACTTCAAGGAACCATTCATATTTCTGGACTTGCAAGCGATTCCGATGGTAATGATACCCTCGTATCCGTGCAAGTTCGCCTCACGCGCCTTGAATCGGGAGAGGCGACACAATGGATCAATGCTACCGGATTGACCGAATGGAGTGTCCAAATCAACACGACAGAGTTCTTTAACGGTGATTACCTTATTGAGGCTAGGGCTTACGATGGTGATGCATATTCTGAATATGCATTCGCGAGTGTGACGATCGATAATCCAATCGAGCTCTTTCCAGATCTAGTAATCACATCTTCAAACATTACTTTTTCACCAGCACAACTCGAAGAAGGAGATTTGGTAAGAATTCTCGTCAATGTTACTAATATCGGCAATGCAAATGCTTCAGACGTGGAAATTAAGGCGATGCGTGGCGCATTTCAGATCGGAACGCTTAAAAAAGCGAATTTCATCCCGATAAATTCAACTATCCAGATTGATTTTCAGTGGCAAGCGCTGCAAGGGTTGCACACGATTATCATTTCTGTAGATCCAGATGACAAGATTAAAGAGTTAAACGAATCAAATAACATTGCATCCACTCAAATCTTAGTTCCTCCATCTACTTATTTCATGCCTGATTTGGTCATAGAGGATGCGAACATCTCATTCTCATCAAGCGATATTAAGGATGGCGATGAAATTGTGATCACTGCCTCGATAAGAAATTTAGGCACAGAGGATGCAATGAATGTGATGGTTACGTTTGCCATCGATGGCACGCCCTTGCCAACTCAGAAAATTATTCCGTATTTGCCAATCAACGGCACTGCCACAGCAAAGGTCACGTGGATTGCAATTAAAGGGAGTCACACCGTGACGGTGATCATCGACCCCTCTAATCAAATTCCCGAGCTGAATGAATCAAACAACATGGCATTGGCTACCATTAATGTGAGTTCTGTCGAGGATTTTCCATTATGGATACTTGTCATTCCTCTTGTTCTCGTTTTCGTTGGGATCGCAATGGTCATATATGTTATGAAATGGAGGCGACCTGAATAAGAATAAAGGTTTGGAATTTTTTTGGGAAATCACAGCATCTAGGGCTGGCAGTAGATGAAGATACAAAAATTAACATTATTATTATCAATTAATTATATATTATTTAACGCTGTATTGAGAAAATTGTTTAACCTATGAAGTGCGTAATAGATATGGGATATTCATGTTGAAAATGGAGGACATAATTGGCCTTGAGATCGTAACTTCGGACGCGAGAATTGTGGGAACTGTCGAGGGCGTTGCCCTCGATATCGAGAATTGGTACATTCCGGCGTTAAGAATTTCCGTAAAAAAAGGTTTAGAAGATGCGGTTGGCGTAAAAAAACCATTGTTCTCATCGGCTAAGATTCTATTGAAGACCGACAAAGTTGAATCAGTGTCGGATACGATAACGCTATCTGTACCCATAAATGGGATTAAGGATGCATTATTGGATGAAGAAATGACCGTTACAACTGCAGCAGACATCGTTGGGAAGAGAGTCATCTGCAGGAAGGCAAGGCAAATCGGCTTTGCAAACAATATTATCTTCTCCCCAGAAAGGAAATGGTCAATCCCCTTCGTCGAGGTAAAGCTTGACAAGGAAGCAATTGATTATTTGAAAGTCAAGAAATCATTGCTATCAACTCCCCTCATTAAGATTCAAACCAGCGACATCAAAACGATTGGAGATATGATCATACTGAAAATCGATGCCGAAGAGCTTAAGGACTATCTCGAGATGAAGCCGCGTAAAGCTGAAGCAGCTGCATCAAAAGACACTTCTGCTGAAGGGTTATCAAAGTCGCGAGAAGACTCAGGTGCGGGACTGAAACAAGGAGAGTCACCGGATTACAAGCCAAGGCTTTAATTCATAAACAACGTTTGACTCCTGCCTAACTTTAAAAAAATTATCCTGGAAACGGTGAAGTATCTGATCGAGACGCTTAATCTTACAAGGAACTTTGGAAACATAATCGCTGTTGAGGATCTTAATCTGACAATCCGCGATGGAGAGGTCTTCGGTTTCATCGGTCCAAATGGGGCTGGAAAAACAACAACGATCAGGATGCTCTGTTGTCTCATAGCCCCCACCTCTGGTACAGCTTTTCTCAATGGCCTTGATATAACAGATCCCGATGATGCACTCAAGATAAGAGGAATGATTGGTCTCCTTCCTGAAAGTCCAGGACTTTACGAATCTTTGAGCGCATATCGAAATCTAGATTTCTTCGCTCATTTGTATGGCGTTCCGAAGAGCGATAGAGAGAAAAAAATTAGGGAGCTGCTGATGAAGCTAGACGTATGGGATCGACGAGATGATCCCGTTGCTAAGTTTTCGAAGGGAATGAAGCAGAAGATCGCGATAGCAAGGGCGCTTGTTCATGAACCAGATTTTCTTTTCCTTGATGAACCTACCTCGGGACTCGACCCGCTCGCTGCGGTTACGGTTCGAAATTACCTCGTCGAATTGAAGAAGGAAGGTCGTACAATCTTCATCAATACACACAACTTGGACGATGCAGAAAAAATATGCGATCGAGTCGGTATAATTCAGCGGAAGCTGCTTGCGACAGGTTCTGCAGAGGACTTGGCGAGTAGGCTTTGGGGTAAGACAACGCGAATCCAGTTGAAAACAATCACCCCCCAGCTCATTGAAGCAGTGAAGAGACTCCGCAGTGTGCGATCTGTCCGCTGGGACGATAAAACCCTGATGATCGATGTCGAGAACCCAGAAGAAGACAACCCCATTATTGTTCGCTCACTCATTGAGGCCGGAGGAGAGATTGAATTTGTTGAGGAGATGAGGCGGGGGCTCGAGGATATTTATTTGAAGCTGATTGGGGGATCGAGATGAGGCTAGAAAAGATCCTGACTGTTGCAAGAAAAGATCTTGCTGAGTTTAGAACAAATAAGTACATCTTGTTCAGCCTCATAGCGATGCCTCTTGTCATGGCTGTGGTCATGCCAGTTGTCTATCTAGTTCCCGTAACGATGTTCGCTGGACCTAACGAACAAGAGCCTCTCAATTTGAAATTCAATATTTCTATAACTGTCATCGGTGGCAATATATCTGAGCTATCGTTGAAAGATCTCCGACTGGTCGGCGCAAACCTCACGAATTCTGTGCTCATTTCATGCGTATTGGAGGAATGTAATATATCGGGTTCGGTGATACGCGATTCATGGATTATCAATTCGACTACAAGTGAGTCGCTAGTGTTTCACTCCAATCTTAAGAATACCCTCAGAATAAATTCAGTACTCGATCGGTGTGTGGTTATCGGAGAAGTGAGCGAAGCTGAATCTTTTCTTAGGGTTTTCATTGATTCTTTGCTCATGTTCTTCATCTTGATTCCCTCAGTGATCCCGACAGTGATCGCTTCTTACAGTTTTGTTGGAGAGAAAATCAATAAGAGTTTAGAACCCCTGTTGGCAACGCCTACAACCGATACTGAACTGCTTGCCGGCAAGTGTGTTTCAATATTCATTCCGACTATGGTAGTGACTTGGATAAGCCTCGTACCATTCATTGTTCTCGTTGATACTATCGTATTCCCAGTAATTGGTTACTATCCATTGCCTAATCTTGTGTGGATTATCGGGGTATTTGTACTTGCGCCACTTTTCTGCATACTCAGCATCCTCGTAAACATGTTGATATCCTCTAAGGTTAGTGATGTAAGGGCATCGCAGCAAATAGGCGGGCTCGTGGTGCTGCCCGTGGTCGCTTTTTTCATTATAGCGATAACTGGTCTCGTAACGCTTGATCTTCTTTTCATGCTCTCCTTTGTTTTGCTTACAGCCGTAATCGATGCTGTCGTCTTTTATATCAGCCTCAAAGTCTTTCGTCGGGAAGAGATTCTAGTGAGCTGGAAATAAAATCGATTGCGTATAATATGTAAAACATTTTCTTGGGTCACATCTTCCATGCATTCCCCTTTAATTATTTTGAGAAAGAGATGGCAAGTGTGCTATTCTTCAGTGCAGCTAAAGAACGAAGATCAATTGTTTCAAGATAGCACGTCGAAATGTTGATTAGAGCATATCCATAACATCTGATAACTGATATGAAAATTCAACATTTTTCGAAATTTATTTAAGTCGGAATGTGATATTAAAATTTTAGGGGGTGATTAATTACGTCAAAAATTCTGAGAGTGGACATGACCGAGCTCAAAGCCAAGTACGAGGACGTGCCAGAGAAGTGGAAGAATCTTGGCGGTCGTGGTCTTACGTCAACAATTGTTGCTGATGAAGTACCTCCAACTTGCCATCCACTTGGACCCAACAACAAAGTCGTCCTGGCGCCAGGTATCGTAACGGGAACAAGCGCGCCGACTTCGGGTAGAATATCTGTGGGAGGTAAATCGCCATTGACAGGCGGGATAAAAGAAGCGAACGCAGGTACTAATTTTGCCCAGAAAATTGCTAAGCTAGGAATAAAAGCAATTATTGTACAAGGGCAGCGAAAAGGCTCATTTTATGGTGTCAAGATCACAAAGGACAAAGTCGAATTTTTCGATGCGAAGCCGTGGGTTGGAAAAGGTCTCTATGAGGTTTATCCACAGCTGAGGGAAATATTCGGAAAGAACATCGCTATTTGTTCTACGGGTATTGCTGGAGAAATCGGCGGTGCTGGTGCTGGGGTATGCTTCAACGACGTTGACGGTTTGCCCAGCAGATACGCGGGGAGAGGCGGTCTGGGAGCAGTAATGGGAACGCGCGGACTGAAATTCATAATCGCGGATGATGAGGGCGCTCCGGGCGTCGAGATTAAGGACAAGGAGCGGTTCAAAGAGGGAACAAGGAAGCTCACTGCAGCGTTGCAGAAACACGACATAACGAAACCTGGAGGAACTTTGAACAGTTATGGAACAGACGCGCTTATTAACGTCATCAATGAAGCAGGAGCCCTTCCGCACAGGAACTTTTCTGCCGGTTACGATGAGCTGGCGCCTCTTGTATCTGGTGAGAAGAAGGCAGAAATTATCAAGAAGAGAGGCGGCGAAAGACCGCATGTCTGCAGCCCTGGGTGTATTATTCAGTGTTCGGAGGTCTGGGTAAAAGAAGGGGGTAAGGATCCGGTTGGAGTTTTGGAATACGAATCAGTGTGGGCTCTGGGACCAAACTGCGGTATTTATAACTTGGATGATGTTGGAGAGCTAAACCGTGCCTGCAATGATCTTGGTCTGGATACGATAGAGATGGGAGGCACGATCGGTGTTGCGATGGAAGGAGGGATCATTAAATTCGGCGATGGAAAGGGTGCGCTGTGCCTGCTTGAGGAAGTTCGTCGAAAATCGCCTTTGGGTCGCATCATTGCAAATGGGACGGAATTCACCGGTAAGGCATTTGGTGTGACGAGGATCCCAACCGTAAAAGGACAGAGCATTCCAGCGTATGATCCAAGACCCATCAAAGGCATTGGAGTTACGTACGCAACAACGCCGATGGGAGCAGATCATACAGCAGGTTATGCGATTGCACCAGAGATTCTTGGAGTTGGCGGAAAAGTCGATCCACTTGACAAAAAGAAGGCGGATTTATCAAGGGCCCTACAGCAGAGCACCGCATTTATCGATAGCTCTGGATATTGCTTGTTCACTGCATTTGCAATCATGGACATACCTGAAGGCTTTGAAGGTATGGTCGAGTCCTGCAATGGTGTTCTCGGCACCAATTGGAGTGTAGATGATGCAGTGAAGCTCGGTGCAAAGATTCTTGAGGTTGAGAGGAAGTTCAATAAGGCAGCTGGATTCACAAAAGCACAGGACAGGCTTCCGGAGTTCATGACATTAGAGCCCTTGCCACCGAAGAATGTTGTATACGACGTGCCTAACGATGAGCTCGATCGAGTATTTCCAGAATGAATAGAAGGGAATTAGGCGAAACCCTTTTCTCTTTCCTTTCTCTTATTTTTATTGCCATGGCCGTTCGAGTGAAGCTATTTGCCACGCTTCAGGATCTCGCAAAAACAAGCGAGTTGTATTTGGAAGCGTCTAATGTGATGTCTGTTTTAGAACAACTGGTGTCGAAATTCGAGAACTTACGAGATGAGATTTTTGATGATTTTGACAAAAAAAAGGTCAAGATGAGGGTAAAGGTTATGGTAAACGGGTACAATATCGAACATCTCAAAGGATTCGAAACTCCATTGTCAGATGGGGACAGAGTTGCCGTTTTCCCTGTGCTTGCTGGAGGATAAAGAGGAATCTGGTGATATTGATGGCAATTAAAGTTAAGCTGTATGGAAAATTGAAAAAGTATGCATCTATCGTAGATTTCAGTGGGCAGGTTGGAATTGTTGAATTAGACGGTTCTGCAATCAAGAGTATCTCGGATATATTAAAGAAATTAGGTATCAATCTCGAAGAAACAAGTCATTTATTCTTAAACAATGATTACTCTGCACCGGAGCGCGAAGTCAGAGACGGCGATATCGTCGCAATATTTCCACGTGATATGGCACTGCTGTATAGGTGGTATTTCAGCAAGCGCGCATAGGTCTCGTACAGATATTAAACAAAAAACCAGCCCGGTTCAGGTATACGATGCTAAAGAATAACAGGCAACGCCCCAAATTCATCAAAATTCTCTATCGGCGTACCGGGAGAAACACAATGTTAATTCAAATTATTTCAGCATTGGTGCAATAGAAATCCTTAATTGAAAAATCGTCCATTAGATCAATACCGCGTCTAAATAAAATTGATGCGGATTGCGATATGTAGGTGTGGTTGCATCTCTACAATGAATTGGAGGCGATGAATTTCGCTGATAAAATTGTGTTGTATGGGAATCAATTAAAGGGGCCAATGGAATGAATGATAGCAGGTTTTCAAATCGGGAACTTGAGAGATATTCAAGGCAAATAATGATCGAGGGGTTTGGAGAAGACGGGCAGAGAAAATTAGCAGAAGCTACTATTGGAATCATGGGTCAAGGTGGGCTTGGATCTCCAGTTTCTACATATCTTGCCGCGGCGGGCGTTGGGAGACTGATTCTCGTCGACTATCAAATTCCAGATATTTCCAATCTGAATAGGCAGGTTCTTCACTGGGAGGAAGATGTAGAAAAGAGAACACCAAAAGTGCAATCTGCTGCCTGGAAATTAACTAGGTTAAATTCTAGCATTGAGGTCATACCAAAGATGGTTAAGGTTACTGATGAAAATATTGATAGTGTATTTGAAGGGGCGGATTTAATAATAGACTGCCTCGATGATTTTACCCCCCGTTACATGCTTAATGATTATTGCATCAGGAAGAAAATGCCATTGATTCATGGTGCTGTCGAAGGGTTTCATGGCCAAATTACCACCATAATTCCCGGAGAAACACCGTGTCTCAGGTGTTTATTTCCCAAACCCCCTCCGAAGAAAGGGATTTTTCCGATTATTGGAGTCACGGCTGGCATTTTTGGAATTCTTGAAGCTGCTGAGGCCATCAAATTGATAACCCACTTGGGAGAGCCGCTAAAATCCAAGTTGCTAATCGGCGATCTCTTGTACCAATACTGGGAAGCTATTGAAGTTTGTCGCACTGATAAGTGCCCTGTTTGTAGCCATCTGTAACCAATATTGTCAAACGGCTTACTATTGCTAAACAAAGTACATCCTTGTGTTGTATCTGAGAGCGGTCTTTCCTGCGGCTTCAAGTCTATCCAACACACCTGCATATCTTCTTACGGCCATCTTACCTTCTGCAACTAATTTCTCTCTCAGAATGGAAATTTCGTCAAGTAGCCTAATGATTTCTTCCTTCCCTAGCTTTCGCCCCTCCTTCGCATATTTTGGAACATCAGCGATTATGGAGCAGTTGTACTTTCTTGCGATATCTGGTAATGCGCTGTTGTCTGGACCGAATGTTCCAATGCACCCTCGTCCACTGTCCCACGACAAGGGACATTTTGAGCAAGTCTCATTTAGTTCATCGAATCCCAACATATCCCATTCGGTTATTTTGTTGTCAGGGGATGCCTGAGCAAGCACACTCTCTCTCATATTCTCTGGAATTTTAGCAACCTCAATCCAGCCAGTATACCTTTTGACAACTGATTGGTGCAGTCTCGAGGAATCATCAGCATTTCGTATCTTTGACAGGTAAATCTCTCCCGTTTCTTCCGCAATTCTATTCCTCTTAGCGAAAGCATTCCAATCGTTGCCGAATATGCGCTTTGCCGTCTCGACATCAACAACCTCATCGTAATCTGCGTAGTTTTCGAACCCTTTAATTGATGGCAGGTAGACTTTTATGATGGTGTTTTTCATTTTCCTACATAAAGCCTCATTGCTGTCGAGTTCGCTAATCGCAATGCTCATACCCATACTTTCAGCCTCTCCTCTTCTATCGACTTCCGGCCCGCAAGCGCAATTGATGTATTTATCGCTTCCCTGTCTTATTTATTCCTGTAAGACCATTCTTTCTCATGATTTAGTCATAATGCAAAAGTGATTTGAACGGCGAAGCGTGCATCAGAAATATTTCTTTTTTTTGTCACTATGAGAGAGATTTTATCATTTCCAAAATGAACTTCGTTTTCTTCAAAAAAACATCAATAAATACAGGCAAGTATCTATCTGGGAAATAAGCATGAGGTACAATGCTGGTAATTAAACGGGATTTTCATGGTGATTGAAAGGATATCGACTGGGATCGAAGGACTGGATCGATTAATCGTTGGTTTTCCCAAAGGAAAAAGTATCTTGATTACTGGAAAACCAGGTGATGGGAAGACAGTAATGGCCCTGCATTTTATTAAGGAGCGTTGCGAGAAAAAGGAAAAAACGGCATATATAGGCATTGAAGAGATTAAGGAAAATATATTCGAACAAGCGACAGCCTTTGGGTGGAACTTAGAGAAGTATGAATCTGCAGGCTATCTTAGATTTTACTCAGTGCTCCAGGAGAGATCTGCCGAATCCAATCATTCATTTGAATGTTTAATAGACAGCGGATTCGTCGGATTGCTGAATTTTCTAGAATCTGATGTCAAGAATGTTATCATCGATAATCTAGGTCTGCTTGCCCCTGATATGGAACGCTCGCAATTTCTGCGGCAAATCAATTATTTGATTTACTCTCTCGAAAAGCGGCGTTGCACCGCATTGATTATTCTTGACGAATCAACGACTCAAAACTTTGGGGAATGCGTTTTCCATCCTTTTTATGGTATCATTCGATTGTTCAGGAGAGACAATCCTTATACAGACTCAAGAGAAAGAGCCATTGAAATAGTAAAGATGAGAGGAGTCCGGACGCCTATCGATTACATTTTATTCGATATAACAAACCAAGGAATCAAGATGCCTCAGTAAAACTGTTCACCCTTAAATGCGCCTTTTCAAACAATCCTTAGCGCCTTTTTATAGCTAAGCGGTATCCAGTTGTCTAGATCATTTGTTTGTTGTTTCGCTCGACTCAGATGGCCTTTCGTTCGTTGATGTTTCTTCAACTTCATCACACACATGCTTCGTCTCGTTTAGTTCACTAGATTTAGATTTTTCTTCTGATTTCATCTCTTCTTTTCTCTGTACGTGGTCCAAAAATTCCTTTCTAAATGAGACAAATTCTGCAACATAGAGTGCCCCACCGAGTGCTGCTATAACGATTAAGACAACAACAAACATGGAGAAGTCAAACGTGATTTCCACTTCCTCTGCATGAATGTTAATAATTCCTCCCTGCAATACAAACCAGATCCACGCACATACGAGGGCAGCAGTCATCATTCCGAAAATGAGTCTCGATATTGATCCCTTCGGATAAAAGCCCTTCAAGAAACTCATTATGATTATTGGAATTCCAATAGTTAATATCGCACTTCTCGTCACCGCAAAATAGTCACCGAGGATCTCTTCTCCAAATTTCGAAATGACAGATATTATGATAATCGGCACAATCAAGAAGTTCAATGCGCTGATGATCGCCGACAATGCACCTTTCCATAATACTCCGTGTTTAAATGAGAACTCGCTCAAGGCTGACCCCCTTGCCATTGGTACTGAAATGATTTCTTGTCGCTAATACCTTTGAATTCAACCTCAAATGATATAGTAAGCAAATCTGACGAGGTCAATAAATACTGCGCAGCTTCGCCGACTATCAATACCTCCATTGATTGTTCATTATGCACTGAAAAAACGATTGCCGTCTCTTTTTCTGCTATTTCAGAGGTGCTGTTGAATATTGCACAGCGTAAAATCAAGCTCTGTCCTTCCAGCATCGGCGATCCGTATATATAATATGGAATGAAGAATGTCATCGCCTCCGCGCTGGAGTCATAACTATGAGTGATCCCCTCGGTGTGGATCCCGTAATCGTTAATCATCGGTTCGAAATCGATCGTCTCGTTTAGTGCTAAATTAAATCTGAAAAATCTCATCGTGTAGTAACTGTTGACTTCGATCAGCATATTGAACTGGCCACCTTCAAATACGAGACTTCTAAGGTGCGAAGGGCTAAAATCATTAAGATTCATTTCCAATTCGACATTAATTCTCTTGTCCTCTCCTGCTTCGACAGTTACTGGCTCTGAACTATCTTCAGCAACGGTTTCCCCCTGGAGATCGGTTACTACATAATGAAACAAGAGGTCTTCGATGCTGAAGTATCCCCCGTTGCTGATTTCAATGGGAAGGGACATCTTCAGAATATCCCCCTCGAGCTTAACTCCCCCCTCCTCGTCTTGAGGTGTGTCTACTCTCAATCCCCCCATTGCCAGCGGCAAAATGCTCAATATAACTAGCGCTGCAATAAAGAGGCTAAGAGTAATTCGGACCAATCGTACGAAAAAAATTCCCCATCGCATGCAAAGGTATAGCTGAATTCCTGTATAAAAGGCCAACGTATTATTGCGAAGTTTGCCGCTGTCGGCATCTACGTTGGGATTTCTGGAACTCAAAGCTTAACTGCTAATTGGAAAAATCTTGACACATCACTTATTCCATTCTCGATCATTCCTAAGATCTTCTTCGGGAGGGAATTAACCAGAACTGGCCAGTCTAATCATTTAAATTCATCATGCTAAGTATTATCATTCTTGGTAAATGCATCCTTAAATTCTTATAAAGGGGCACACAATTAGTAGATACTTAGAAACTCTGAAACCTCCATTCCTGATATGTTTGGCTCAGGAGCAATCTTCAATATCATGGGATTTGCTGAGGGTGTGTAGCTATGAAAGACAAGTCGGATCAAATAGAATGTCCAATCTGTAGCAGGCAGATCGCTGCAGACGCGAGAACGTGTCCTTACTGCGGGGCTGAGTTCGAAAGTCATGATCTGGTGGAATTGGAGCAGGTTGCAGAAGAACTTGTACGGGAAGGATCTGTGGTTGCTATGGATCAACAGACCTTTTCTTCGACGGAACAGGTATCGCCTCTTTCTGTCGAGGCCCCATCGGGCTCCCATGTAGGAGTATCGGGTACAAAGATTGAAAACAGAAGACCACAGTTCTCCAATGCGAATCAAGGTGGATCGGTTCAGAGTTCAGAAGAACAAACTAGAAAGGAAAGAAAAGGCATTTTTGGAAGATTCAAATTTAGAAAAAATTGACGTATTAAAAGGATTTTTATGGCCGTGCCTTATTTTAGACTCAATGTCCGATCTTAGAGTTAGAAAGCGTCACAGACTTAGAAGGAAAGAAATTGATGCAATAGCAAATGAAATTTCCTCGAAGCTTGGTGTAGAGGTTTTCAATGCAAGTGACACGGTCGATAGAGCTGAGAGTAGCGATTTTGATTTAATCTTCGTGAACAATGAAATTGTAGCAGTAGTATATGAGGGCAAGCCTTTTCTCACTATGAAGGGTTTGTTGAAATATAGACCCCAGCGAATGTTTGTTACGGTTGATATGGGAGCAGTACCCTATATTTCCAATGGTGCGGATGTCATGTGTCCTGGTATCGTTGAGATCGACGAAATCATCAGGGAAGGCGATTTAGTTTGGATCAGAGATGTAAGAAACAGGGTGCCAATTGCAATTGGAAAGGCTTTGATATCAGCAGAAGATATCAAGAAAAGTAAAAGCGGAAAGGCGGTAAAAACACTGCATTGGGTTGGAGATAAGCTGTGGAAATTTAGCGAAGAATTGGGCTGATCAGTCATATGGATTTTTCACATCGAATATGCTTTAACATTTTTTAATCTTGAATGTTAATTTCCTAGAGATGGGAAATGCAAAAATCATTCTGCGATCTGATTCAAGAAATTTCGGATTTTCTTGATCTGGAACATAGCAAGTCATGCACCTGAAATAGAAATTTTCTGAAGGTAACACAGATTTTATTAGATGTGTTTATTTGCAGATTCAACAGCGTACCTGAACCAGAAGTGCCTGAGCACATCAGGATACTGTGGACTAGACACATCGATTATGCACAAAATAAGTTGATGGATTAATGTAACATCGCTAATTGCTTTCAGAACAACGATTTTTCTTTCAAGAAACATCCAATGCAATGGGTGCCTTTCAGAAAAGATTAATAATGCCTCGGGCCATTACATTGAGGGGATGCGATGCCATTGATTAGAAAGCCGTTCGGAAAACCTAAGGAGGAAGTCGAAACCGTTGAGAGCGATCAGTATATAGATCTTGGGGAGCTGAGTTTTGACGAGGGAAGCCCTCTTTCAGGTAAAGGAATGATTAAGGTTGCTGAGATTTACAGGTACGAGGATTTGAGAACGATTACACAACCTGTCTACAACGGAAACATACTCATCATTGATTATTCTGCCATTGCAAACGACTCTCTTACCCTTAAGCGAATCACAAGTGAGCTCAAATCCGTTGCTCGTGACACGAATGGCGATGTTGCCGCTATCGGTAGGAATTTCCTTGTAGTGGCCCCAAATGGAATAAAAATTGATAGGCAAAAGATCAAAGGCGGTTTTACTTAGACTTTTGTCCCTATCCATGTCCCGTTTCTCTCTATTTCTATTTCTGCTCTTATCTAGGAATACTAATGTAACCTCATTGCGTTCTATTTTTTTGAATTTCTCATCAATTCAATAACAATAAATATTCACAACGCTTTTGACGTTTAGGTGCCAGATTACAAGATTGTTCACGATAGTGTTCACGGTAGCGTGAGACTCAATGGGATATTTCTCAAACTTCTTGAGCGCCCGGAAATGCAGCGTCTGCACGGTATTCATCAATTGGGGTTAGCGCATCTTGTTTTTCCTGGTGCAAACCATACGAGACTCGAGCACTCACTAGGAACCTATTTCATAGCAGAGAAAATGGCAAATGCTTTGCAGTTATCTGAAGAGGAAAAACTCTGCGTAATGGCAGCTGCACTCCTGCACGACATAGGTCATCCTCCCTATTCTCATACGCTTGAGGCAGTATTGAACGATCGCCTTGGTCTCACCCATGTAGAACTCACAAAATCTATTATATTGGGAGAAAAAATGTCTGTGAATCGCCGAACAATGAAATTTCTTGGCGTATCTGGTACGATACGCGATCTTCTGGAGGAAGCAGACATATCGCCAAATGATGTGGCAGAACTGGTTTCATCATCTTCTCCTAATTTTTCGTTACAAAGTCGTCTTGAGGTGGAGGGAGGACAGGGCTTCTTTGGTGGAAGAAATTACTTACGGCAAATGATACACGGTCCGATTGATGTGGATCAAATGGACTATCTGTTGAGGGACGCCCATTATACCGGTGTAGCTCACGGGACGATAGACCTTGACAGACTTCTCCAAACTGTTGCAATCTTTCATGGAGATCTTGTCGTTGATAAGAGCGGTCTGGTTGCCGCCGAAGGACTTCTCGTGGCCAGGGCGTTAATGTACACTTCAGTATATTTCCACAAGACCGTTCGAATTGCTGAAATGATGCTCTGCAAGGCTGCTGAATCAGCGCCTAAAGACGTCTTTAATGATATCCAAATGGAAACTGATTGTACGTTTGCATCAAAGCTATTGAGATCTGGGGGAGAAGCGAGGTGTATAATGACGGCACTACAATACCGCCACCTTTACAAGAAAGCATTTTCGATAAACATCGCCGATCTCGATGAGAACACTCTTTCATGTCTTTTAGAACTTACAAACTATTACAAAAGAAAAGAGGCTGAAGCGAAAATTGCTAAACGCGCCAAAATCAAGGAATCTGATGTAATCGTGGACGTCCCTGAGAAGGAACTATTAATCTCCGAACCGCGCATCGGCAAAACCGACGTTCCAATACTCGATGGGAATAAAGTAAAGAGCCTTGCAAGGCACAGTCCCCTGGCAAAGGCGCTGCAGAATAGAAGCGTTCACTCATGGGCTGTAATGGTGTCGGCACCTGAAAAATATAAGGATATTGTCGGTGACGTTGCAAAAAAGGTTATCCTCGCTCAGTAATTTTCATCATCAAACTTCATGTCCAGAAGGAAGGCTAATGGAAAGACTTGATGGCAAATTTCCTTGGATCTATTGCAATGAAACAACGTTCGCAAAACCAGGCCTCCTTCGCATCAGTGTCAAAAATCGAATTGGAGAAAAACATAACACACTTTCTGTTGCTACAATGACGAAGACCTAGTACATGTCCGATCTCATGGATCGCCTCTTTTTCAATTCTGTTGTAGAAAATCTTTGTGTCGTGATGTAAAAGCCTTGCAGTTGAAATTAAACAGCATCTCCCTCCGACTTCCGCCCGTCCGAAGACAAAATTGAGCCCTTCAGCATACAAGTCAACGTGTGTAATCCCAAGAAGGATGTTGCCAGGAAGATTCTTCAAGATTTTCAGAAGATGCCAACTGTCATATTGATTTCTGCAAGGGTTATATGCTGCTTGAGGGACTGGCATTTTCGATGAGATTTGGGGAACCCCAAACTTCGATTCAAGGCGACCTGCAAGGTCTTTGATAATCTCATCATCTAGATCTCCAATTGGGATTATCAATAATTCGATCAAATCCTCGGCTCACCTCGATGGAATTTTGTAGCCCCTTAGATGTATATTTGGACGACCTCCCAGCTGGATTGTAATTTTTTTATATCAGCCTTTCATAACACCGATTGGCCAAAGGCGGGCCACTTTCTTTGACAACCCCGCACCTTCTACGATAGATACAACATGATCAACGTCTTTGTAGGCGCCTGGAGCCTCTTCTATGATCCCATCCCTTGTGCTGGACTTAATATATATTCCCCTGCGTTCAAGCTCCGCGCACACCTCATTTGCTCTGTATCGCCGAATAGCAGCTTCTCTTGACATCAGTCGGCCTGCTCCATGACACGTTGATCCGAAGGCCTCTTTCATAGTTCTATCCGTACCAACCAATACGTATCCGCCAGAACCCATATCTCCAGGGATAATGACGGGCTGCCCGATATCTCTATATTTGGCGGGTACTTCGTTCATACCTTTAGGAAATGCTCTGGTTGCCCCTTTGCGATGGACGCATACCTTCACTTTCTTTCCATTCACGATGTGTTCCTCAATTTTCGCTATATTATGTGCCACATCGTAAACGCAGTGCATATCCATATCCTCTGCACTGCGCTTGAAGACTTCCTCAAACGATTGCCGGACCCAGTGGAGTATCATTTGTCTGTTTGCCCACGCATAGTTAGCGCCACAAGCCATGGCCTTGAAGTAATTTTCACCTTCTTTTGAAGTCAACGGCGCACATGCAAGCTGACGATCGGGAAGTTCAAGTTTTCTATCTCTCGTAGACTTCTCCATAACAGCGAGGTAATCAGTTGCTATTTGGTGTCCACACCCTCGCGATCCGCAATGAATAGTGACTGCGATCTGGCCCTCGCTAACAAGTCCAAAGGCTTTAGCCGCTTCGTGATCATAAATCTTCTCCACGACGTCAACCTCTAAAAAATGATTTCCTGAGCCCAATGATCCTACTTGAGGGATGCCCCTATCCTTAGCTTTCTTGCTTACCGCATCGGCATCTGCTACCTTCATTCTCCCCTCTTCTTCCGTAACTTTAAGATCCTCTTCCCAGCCGTAGCCCTTTTTAACGGCCCATTCTGCCCCTAACTCAAGAATGTCGTCTATTTGATTTGCGGCAACGCTTGTGACACCTTCTGAACCAACGCCAGCTGGAACGTTTCTGAATAAAACGGATATGAGCTCTTTGATCTTGGGTTTAATATCCTGAACCGCAAGGTTAGTTCGCACGAGGCGGACTCCGCAGTTGATGTCGAAACCTATGCCACCAGGAGAAATTATGCCATTTTCAGCATCAAATGCGGCGACACCTCCTATCGGAAAACCGTATCCCCAATGAATATCAGGCATAGCAAGAGCCTTTCCAACAATGCCAGGCAAACATGCCACATTCGCCGCCTGCTCCGGGGCGTTATCAGCTCTCACAGTATCCAGCATCTTGCTGTCAATGTATAGGATACTGCTGGTTCTCATGCATTTCTTATAGTTCTGAGGGATTTCGTAGCGAAAATCGTCGATTCTATTGAGCGGGCCGTTCCATACCATGGGCGTGCACCTCCGGCATTTATACACCAATTTCTTTATTAATTCTTTGAATGAAATCTGAGGGGAACGTAGGAGTTATCATTTTTCAACATTTACTTCTTTGTTTTCATCGCAGGTCGAATTGTTCGATCTATTTATCCGTCCTGAGCAACTCTTTATTTCACTCATTCAATCTCGTCCAAATAAATTCTAAGTGTCTCATTATTTGGATATTTTTTGCTTACTGACTCGATCTTTTCATCAAAATATTTTTGAAATGATCAACCGTCCGCAAAGAAAAGCATTTTAGTACGATCGATAATCAATGCAATTTAATGCTAGAAGGCCAACACATCTACTCCCTCATTTCGCCCATCACGGGCTCATTTGCGTTTATGATTGGTGTGTATGTCATGACAAAAAATCCCTTTCTTCCAGCCTCAAGGTTCTTTGCTTTTTTGATGTCCCTTTTTCTCGTAGCTGGATTTCTCGATTTCCTATTTATGAACGTGGAAGATGAGGCAACAGCTAAGATCCTTGCAAGGCTCGTCATTTTCATTCTCGTCATCATCTACGGCGGCTTCCTATACATCTCCTCGTTTCTCATATCTGGATCTAGATGGCGGAGAATTTTCTATCCTTCGTACCGATTTATCATACCTCTATTGATATTTGCATCAATCCCAGCGATGCTTGTCTCGGAACTTTTAATGACGGACATGGGTTGGAGTATTCCCGATTCACCTGCTGAGTATTCGCTCATCATTATCCTCGCTGGATATGCAAGTGCAGCTCTTATTATACTTGCGGATGTATACAAACATTCAAAAGATAGCAAGTTGAGAACCCAGGTAATACTATTAGCGACTGGCATAGCATCTCCGCTATTGTGGGCTTTGTGCCTCGCCGTCATGGAGTTGTTCGATTCAGACTTACCTTCTATTTTATCCCCTGGTTTTCTAATTGCATCACTCTTTTTCATGATTTGTGTGGTTAGACAAAAACTATTTGTTATTTCTCCTGAAAGAGAAAGGGGTGCGCTGATTCAAATTGCCAATGAACCCGCTCAATCAATTTACGAAAAACTCAGCCCCCCTGTTTGTCTGGTTATCGAGAGCAAGAATTCTAGTATCGCCTACGGCGCCTTTATTGATCAAATTTCGAAAGGAAGGAAAGGTATTCTGGTGACCAGATACCATCCTGAACTCATTTCACAGAAATACGGGATTCACAATACGCCCATTATCTGGTTGGCAGCACAACCAGGTGCCGATCGAATCGATCCCAGCAATCTTTCAGTCTTACAGCATACAATTGTCGAGTTTTTAAGAAAGGGTGAGAACGCCGTTGTAATGATCGACGGAGTGGAGTATCTTGTATCAAACAATACGCCAGAAAAGGTTCTGAGAGTTCTTTTGTCTATCAAGGACGAAGTAATCACTGCAAAGTCTATATTGATCATTCCAATTGACCCCGAAACCATCGAAACGCGCTATCTTTCGATTCTGGAAAAGGAATTCGAGTGCACAAGATTATATGGGGCCGGGACCGAGATTTGAACTCGGGTCTAGGGATCCACAGTCCCACAGGATACCAGGCTACCCCATCCCGGCCATGCGGCGGATGTGAAGATTTGTTTCATAATAAATGTTTTTCTTTGTCGGAATAACAAGAAAATTTTTATGAATTCTTTGGTACTCAATGTTGCAAACCGATGGCTAAATCTTCACCAGGATAGAAAGCAAAAACTATTAGACTTTCTGAAAATAGATAGTCTGGTATAGATAAAAACAGTTATTTATTTGACTTTTATATTAAATTCAACCGTTTAGTTGGTTCGCTTCGTCCAGTTGAGTAAGGTCATTTCATATTCTTCTCATGTGTATTCGCAGTTCATACAAATCCGACAATGAAGGCATTCTGTAGCTCGCTGCTATTCGCAACAATTAAATGCATTGTTTAGGTTCATCATCAGATAATGATGAAGCGAGACTTACTTTCTGTCAAGGACTTGCTATCAGATATGAATGAAGTTCTGACTCTAGCCCAAAATCTTAAAGAGGGAAAGATCAGAAAAGACGGCATGCTCAAGGGGAAAACGCTCGCCATGATATTTGAAAAGCCTAGCACCCGAACAAGAGTTTCCTTTGAGGTTGGGATGGCTCAGCTTGGCGGACATGCGCTTTATTTGAGCCCGAAAGACCTTCAACTAGGACGGGGGGAAACAATTGCTGATACGGCAAGGGTCCTCAGTAAATACGTGAATGCCATAATGTACCGTGCTTTCAGTCATGACGCCCTGCTCGAACTAGCCAAACACGCGAGCGTCCCAGTTATCAACGGGCTTGACGACGTTGAACACCCATGCCAAATTGTCGCCGATCTTCTTACCATACTAGAAAAGAAGGGGGGTTTCAAGGGAATCAAAATGGCGTATGTTGGAGATGGCAATAACGTGTGCAATTCTCTGCTACTTGGTGCCGCGATCGTTGGACTCAATTTTGTAGTTGCGTGTCCATCTGGCTATGAGCCAAATAAAGACATCGCTGCCGAAGCAAGATCGATTGCCCATCGAAATGGGTGTGAATCGTTGATTGTAAGAGATCCTGTCGATGCAGTCAGAGGTGCCGATGTCATTTACACAGACGTTTGGACCTCAATGGGACAGGAAGAAGAAGCAAAAGTGCGCGAGAGTGCATTCATTCCCTACCAAGTAAATTCACGGCTTGTTTCGAATGCAAAAGAGGACTGTATAATCATGCACTGCCTGCCCGCTCATAGAGGGCAGGAAATTACGGATGAAGTGATTGAGGGCAAGAACAGCGTTGTTTTCGATCAAGCCGAAAATAGATTACATGCGCAGCAAGCTATCTTGCTGAAGCTCATTCAGTAGCTCTTGATGAAAGTTGGAATTCGATGATTTTATCAATTTCTTCGATGAACTCGATTTCTTTCCCTGCGTCGATTGTAGCACCAGCGGCAATATTATGTCCTCCACCGATGCCGCCGACCTTCTTCGATGCGAGTTTCACAGCCTCGGCAAGATCGAGCCCTTTCTTAACCATATCTCTGGTGCCCCTTGCAGAGACCTTGATTTTGTTGTTTTCGGATTGAGCAAAGGCAACGATCGGCAAATCAGAGGGGATTTCGCCCGACCCAAGAACCATTCCAGCTACGATGCCGACAATGCTGTCAAGAATTTCATCCTTTCCATGAAAGTATTGCACATTGCGTCCCCTTACTACCCCTAGTCCCTTCACCAGGCAAATCGCGTCGGCTAGATTTCCTCTGTGATTTTGGAGCAATCTCAAACCAGCTTCGAGGGCCTCTTCTCTATCTCCCTTGCAGATCTTCATTCCGATTTCGCCTTCCCCATATCTCCCGCAGGCATTGAGAAGAGTGGCAAATTCTTTTGCATCGTGGAGTGCCGTTCTTGGTTTTTCCTTTTTGAGAATGAATACTTCCCCAATGAGGCGCCTGACAGCCCAATGGCCACTTCCTGAGTCAATGAGATGATGACAAAGCGCAGAGGCAACTCTCCTTTTTTCTTCGAATGGCAGGTCAACCCAATGACGCCATTCAGACCCTTCAATCAATTGAATATCGAGTTGAGAAAGAAATTTGTTACATGCATCAGCGTTATTTGTTAATTGAGGTAGAATCGGATCCGTGGAATATTGGAGCATTTTGCTCACCGGTCTAGTTTCTCTTCCGAATGCACGTAAGTCTCTAATCGTCTCCATTTTGGAATATTTCTCAGCATCTTCTAGTATCTCTCTGTTCATACCCTGCAGTCTGCACTCCGTTGAATCCTGTAAATCTCCAATCGCCCCCACAATAGCTAAAGATGCAAGATCCATGTTTTTTTCTGTCATCTCTTTTGCGACCATATATGCGGTCCCAGCTCCACTCAATTCCGTGGACCCATCGATTCCAAAGAGGTGAGGGTTAAGATGCGTTTGAAGGAAGCTCATCAAGTTTACTTGGCCTTCATGCCGCCTTTTCAATGAGTTTTGTTCTGGAATGTGATGGTCGGTAACGCAGACGCAAGGATGCTTTATTTGGGAACGCACTCCGCTGCCCAGATCAACAAGCCATACGACATCTGCCGGATCTCCATTTATGCGGGCGATTTCGATCTCGTCCAGCCTTTTGACAAACCTGACTATATGCTCAATACCAGCGCGCTCCAAGGCCATCGAGGCGATAGAGGCGCCGCATATACCGTCAGCATCTATATGCGTAACTATGGAAACTCTAGAAGATCCTTGAAGAATTTCGGCAATATCTTTTGCAGCATTCCTAAAACCCTCAAGATTTTGTACCCGATGCAATCCTCCGATCCCCCATCTTCTGTGATTCGGTGATAATGTTGAGTAATTCCCTTTTAAGCTGTTCGTACAGATATGTTGCCAAGGTGATCAGGCTTTGCGTATCTTCCCTATTGTAGCTAACGAGAAGTTTCAATGCATTCTTATTTCCTTTTTTCTCCCAGAGTTTCCAGAGATAAGAAGCATGTTCGCTTGTGAGATACTCTAGATTTCTTTCCCTCTTGATTCCGACCGCCTGCTCCACCTTTTTCAATCCTCCTGTGATCCCGATTCGACGGCAAGCATAATGCAGATCAAAATGAGGAATGCGTGATGCTATAAATGGAAACTCTTTTTCTAAGAGTGGAATATCGCAGGAGCTGCCATTGAATGTAACGAGAATCGTGCTGTCTTTAAGAATCTCACGCACTATGTTCCTAGTAAGGTTGATCCCCCTGATTAGAGAATGGGTTTGCCCGTTCCTGTGGATTCCTATCAAAGTAATTTTCTTAGACGGGCCCTCGCCGTCTATCTCAATATCCAAATAAGTAGCTCTATCTCGGAATCGAGAATAAATTCTCCATTGTTCAGATGAAGGAAGCATTGCTTTGAAGTATGAAGAGTTTCCTGCGTCAATAAAACGGAAAGCTAAAGAGAGTATCTTGTCGCATTTTTCTTTTCGAATCTTGCTGAAGCCGCTCACTTTACTGGAATTTATGAAATCTTCCCAAGTTGTAATTCCCATTCTCCAGAGTTTCATCTCAGTAGCATAGCTTATTCGGGGCAGGATTATGAATGAATTCTCGATCATCGATGATTGGCAAATGTTAAAGACTCTCTGTATCATTTGTGTAGGGGTTAGTGAAAGTGCACTGCTTGGATCATCATAAAGCACACATGCTGGTGGTCGTCATTTACTTTTTTTTGTCGATCATGGTCAAAGATAAAAAATAGGAGAAAAATAAGATAATTGCGAGGCGAAAAATGGAAATTTTCGAAGTTTTTCCTGGAATCCAAATCACGAACGATCTTTGTATCCTCGTCAAATCTCATATGATTTTGGCGCTTGCCGATCTGCACATAGGAATTGAGTCTGCAATGGAACAGAATGGCTTTTTTGTACCGAGAATGCAAATGAAGACGATGAAAAATTCGCTTCAGAGGATTATTGATAAATACTCTCCTGAACAGATTATTGTAGTTGGCGATTTGAAACACGAATTCAGTCGTAATCTTGAGCAGGAATGGGACGAAGTTCGTCTTGTACTCTCATTCCTCAAAGACAGATCAAGAGTTATTCTCATTCGTGGAAATCATGATAATTATCTCAAAACGATCGCATCTAAATTGAAAATAGATATGGTAAATAAACTTGAGATAGGTGGTATTACTTTTTCCCATGGTCATCTATATGCTGAGCAAAGACCACTAATCATAGGTCACGAACATCCATCAGTAAAACTCCTTGACAGGGTGGGAGCAGCAATTAAGTTACCATGCTTTGTCCATCTAAAAGATGAAAGGATTTTAGTAATGCCAGCGTTTAGCCCGCTTGCTACTGGTGTTGATATAGTGAGAGCTGATCCGAGCGAGTGCCTCTCTCCCATTCTCCAAAAGGCAAATCTTTCGAGTGCAGAAATCTACGCATGTAGCGATGTCGGATTGCTGAAACTTGGGACTGTTGAAACGATACGATCTTTAACTGTTTGATTTTCTGCATATTTTCGTATTGAAAATTGAATTGCAGTATTCGATCAGACAAAGGTTGAAGCAGATCTAGGAATGCGGGTTTCGATTCCAAAAAATCGTAATTGCTAGGTTTCATACTGGAATATATGTGGTTTCCTCATCTGCACTTTAACTTAGATTTTTCATTGTTTGATGGTCACCCAGTACGATCAAAAATCTTTACCCGTGCGGATGATCAGGACTGAATGGAGAACTATTTAGGTGCCCACTTCCATTACATTAATTGAGGGGTAGAATGGCAATGCGCGAATGCATTGTCTGTGGGTTTCCACTTCAAAAAAATCAAATGAAATGTCCTGTCTGTGGTGCTTCTCAGAATGAAGAGGACGATTACTAAGAAAGGAATGGAAATAGATGAAGATGAAATTGGCGAGATATTGGGTCGCCGTGGGCGAGGATGAAGTTAGATGTCTGCTTTGCCCTCATCGCTGTCTAATAAAGCAAGGACAAAAAGGATTTTGTCATGCTAGGATGAATCTAGGGGGATCGCTTTATTCGCTTACGTACGGTAACATCTGCGTAAGTAACATTGACTCTATTGAAAAGAAACCTGTTTATCATTATAAACCAGGTTCAAAACTCTTGTCCCTGGGTACTTTCGGATGCAATATGGACTGCAAGAATTGCCAGAATTACTTTTTAGCAAGATCCTCTGGTGAGGATCTTGAATATAGAAATTCAGATCCAGATGATGTTGTCATAGAGGCCCTGGAAAAGGATGTTGATGGGATTGCGTGGACATTTAATGAACCGATCGTCTGGTGCGAGTTCTTGCTCGATGTTGCTCTTGGAGCAAGAAATGCTGGTCTTTTTTCGCTCATCAACACGAATGGGTTTATCGATAAAGAGGCTAGAGCAGATTTATTCAATCTCATCGATGTAGCGAATATCGATGTCAAAGGATTTAGCGAGAAGTTTTACAGAGAAATATGCAATGCGAGTTTAAATGATGTCCTAGAAACATGTTTGGCCGCAAAAGATTCGAGCGTCCATTTGGAATTGACATACCTTTTGATACCAGGATTGAATGACAGTGAAGAGGAAATAGTGGAATTTTCAAAATGGGTCTTCAGCAATCTTGGCTCTACCACACCAATTCATTTTTTCAGATTTCAACCATCCTACAAGCTGTCGCATTTGCCCGCGCAGAAATTCGAAAAATTGTTGGAAGCATGCAACATCGCTAGGGAATGTGGAATTGAATACACTTATATTGGTGGAGCAGTTGGGAGTAAACACCAGAACACATACTGTCCGGTATGCGGTGCCTTGCTTATACGAAGAGAAAGTGTGAATCCATCAAAAGTTTGCGTTAGGAATTCTGAAATCAGTCGGTTTTGTCCTGATTTTGCGAAAATTGAGATGCACCTTGAAGATGGATGCTGTCCGTCTTGCAATCATCCAATTCCTATAATTTTGATTTAATTAAATCACTATCGTTAATATATGGATAGAGGTGGATGGTGTATCCATCCATAAAAGGGTTTATAATAAGGAACCCCAATCCAAAAAACAAGTCTTAATTTGTGGAGGGAGCGCTGAATGAGTAATGAGATTCTGGATAAGCTAGCCGAAGTCGTGGTGAAGGGAAAAATCAAAGAGGCCAAGCCGCTAGCAGAGCAGGCACTCAATGCTGGAATTCTACCACAAACGATTATCTTTGATGGTCTAAGCAAGGGAATGGCCGTTGTTGGTGAAAAATACGAAAAGAAAGAATACTTCCTGCCTCAAGTTCTTTTGTCTGCCCAGGCAATGTATGCGGCATTAGACGTTGTTTTGCCAAAGCTCAAAGTAGAAGCAACTGGTGCGGCTGGTAAGATCGTTATCGGCGTCGTCGAGGGAGATGTTCATGATATAGGAAAGAACATCGTGAAGGCCATGCTGACTGGAGCGGGAAACACGATGTTTGATATGGGAAGAGACGTTCCTTTGAAGAAGTACATTGAAAAAGTACAAGAGGTAAAGGCCGATATACTCGCAACATCGACCCTTATGACCCCGACGCTAGCGGGAATGAGAGAACTAGAAAGAATGCTGAAAGAGGCTGGTTTAAAGGGTCCTGTAAAAACAATGATAGGAGGGGGAGCTACTTCCAAGGAATTTGCAGCGCAAATCGGCGCTGATGCGTGGGGATACGACGCCGTTGAAGCTGTAAAGATAGCAGCTGAGCTTCTGAAAAAGAAGTAAACTTCATCTTGATGAGAGGGCACATGCCCTCTGTAATTTTTTAATAATTTGAATCGGTTATTCGTCAGCATCAGTTTAAAGTGTCAATGTTGGTGATAATTTCGATGGCATCAGAATCAGTTCCAGCAACGAAAAAAATTGGAATGGGCATCGATACTGGGGGCACATTTACTGATTGCGTAATTGTCGATATGAATACCCGAGAAGTTCTCGCGAAAGCAAAATCTCCTACGACCTATGAAGACCTTTCAATTGGCATCAAAAACTCCGTATTAATGGCTCTTAATGCATTTCGTATGAACCCAGAGGATATACGATTAGTTGGCATATCTACAACCATTGCCACAAATTCTATCCTTCAAGGAAGGGGGGGAAAAGTTGGTCTCATAGGCATCGGTTGGAAGCCCAGTGATGATTGGAATCTTGGATGCGACGTGTATGAATTTATTAGGGGTGGCCACGATTCCCTTGGGAATCAAAATGAGCCACTTGATGTTGTAGCTGTTGATAAGATTGCCCAAGACATGGCTGGACAGGTGGATGCCATTGCAATTGCAGGTCTCTTTAGCGTGTGCAATCCCTCTCACGAAATTCGAGCGAAAGACATCGTCAGGAAATGGACAGATGTTCCTGTTGTTTTAAGTCACGTGCTGACTGGAGATCTTGGAATTTATGAAAGAGCTGTGACAGCTGTACTGAATGCGAAATTGATTCCAGTTATGCACGAATTCATGGCTTCGGTTGAGAAATCTCTTCATGAATTGGGTCTGAAGTCAAGGATCATGGTTTTCAAGGGTGATGGCGGTTTGATGTCGCTCGAAATGGCTAAGGAGCGACCTATAGAAACGATTCTATCCGGTCCAGCAGCAAGCCTGATGGGGGCAAAGGTTTTGGGTAAAGTTGACAACTGTGTTGTAGTTGATATCGGCGGGACGTCAACAGACATTGCATTTCTCGAAGACGGATTTCCGAGATTGGTCTCGGAAGGGGCAGTTGTCGGTGGATGGCGAACGAGGGTTAAGGCCGTGGATATGTGGACATGCGGCCTCGGTGGGGACTCTTGCATTTGGATCGATGATGACGGTGAATTGCAAATAGGACCTGAGCGAGTAGTACCACTGGCCGTAGCCTCTGCCTCATGCACTACTTTCAGGGAACGTCTGAGAAGATATTCTGATCTCAATTTTTATCTTGCGTCCTCTCACAATACTAAAGGTTTAAGAGAGCCAGAATCGAAGATTCTGCAATTCCTTATAGCTAATGGTCCTTCAACGCTGTTCGAGGTTATGGACGGAGTTACTGAGGTTGTATTGACAAGAGAAGTTCTCAATAGCTTGAAAAGGCGCGGTCGTGTGCTGCAGACGGGTTTGACGCCTACAGATATCATGCACGTAGCGAATCTCTACATGAGTGGGGACATCGAAGCCTCTGAATTCGGTGTTAGATATATGGCTGAAAAAGCTGGGTATTCGCGAGACGATTTTATCGAAAAAGTGCTTTTGCGAATGTCAACGCGGGTGGGGGAAGAGATCATCAGGAAAATCATTTACGACGAAACTGGCATCTCAGAAAATTCGAAAATATTGAGGAGGGTCTTACAAGCAAGTACTGGTGAAAAGCGCTTTGATTCCATGAACATCACGACGAGCTTCGACCGTCCTATAGTTGCAATAGGGGCGCCGGCCGAGATCTTCGTTGCGCCACTCGAAAAAAGAATGAGGACAAGGGTTATTATTCCGGATAATTACGATGTTGGAAATGCGATCGGTGCAGTATGCAGTCAGATTATGGAATCTATAACTGTCAGGGTCTATCCCAAGGAGGCGAAATTCCTGGTATTTGCACCAGGTACGACGCCAATTGAATATGGACACGTTGAAGAGGCTGTTGCTTCGGCGAAGTCCTACGCGAGCAGATTCGTTGCCGATAGAGTGTCAGCTGCTGGTATTGAAGGCAATGTAAGCATTAAGATTGACATTATTGAGCGCAGATTCTCAGATGGCTACGGTAAGGAAATGAAATTCATTAACTGGGTCGATGTAAGAGCAACAGCAATGGGCATACCGAAAGTATGAATGGGATTTGTTGCAACAATGTTGCATTCGAAGTTCAAATTTTGTACATATTATCACCCTTTTTCGAAACATTGAAGTAGAAAAGTTTCAATAAGATATTTTAAAAAAGGAGTAAATAACTACTACGTAAGGAGGGAATTTTGTGAACGATGGAATGAATCCAAGGGATCGGGTAATAGCAGCTTTGAATCGCAAGCCACTAGACAGACCTCCTGTTGTCTGCTTCACACAGAGTGCGACTGTGGATCAAATGGAAGCTGTAGGTGTCTACTGGCCAGACGCGCATACAGATCCTGAGAAAATGGCAACACTGGCGATGGCGGCTAACAAGGTCTTTGGACTTGAATCAGCTCGATTGCCTTTTTGTCTCACGGTTGAAGCGGAGATCATGGGAGCAACTGTAGATCTTGGTAAAATAGACAGGACGCCAATGGTTAAGAAACACCCATACGAAGCCTCAAGCGAGGTTGAGATTCCAAAGGATTTCGCTGGCCGCGGCCGTGCGAAGATTGTTGTCGAGGCCACGAAGATTCTAAAGAAAAAGGTTGAAGGAAAATTGCCTGTGGTTGTTGGTACAACGGGCCCATTTACCATTGCCGGTCACCTCGTTGGAACGGAGAACATATTGCTCTGGATTATTACTGATCCTGATGCCGTGCACAAGTTTCTGAAGATTGCTGCCGAAATCGAGCACCAGTATGTGAAGGCGATTGCGGACGCTGGTGCGGATGTCATCGTGATGAGCGACCCATCTGCATCTACAGACATGCTTTCTGGTGAGATGTTCGATGAATTTGCAGCGCCGTACATAAAGCAAGCATTCTCAAATGTTGATGCAAAGAGGGTTCTGCATATCTGTGGAGATACAACGATATTACTCGAGCATATGATGGCCACAGGTGTGGATGGATTGAGCATTGAAGAAAAGGTAGTTCCTGAGAAGGCAGTCGAAATCGTTAACAATAGAGTGGCACTAATTGGAAATGTTGGTGTGGTAAAGCCGCTCTTGCAGGGTACGCCAGATGATGTCATGAAGGATGCAAAGAGAGTCGCAAAATCAGGTTTCCACTTGGTTGCGCCCGGCTGCGGTCTTGCTGCTAGAGTGCCGAAGGAAAATATACAGGCACTTGTCAAGGCGGTAAAAGGATAATTTAAGTATCGGTGGGGTTCTATCGAATCCCACATTTAATTTTTATATGCATTTATTTGAAGGAACTCGAGAATTATTTCGTCGTTTTTTTAAGTTGGCGGCTTAAAAACATTATGTCCCAAAAATGAATTCATTTTTTCCAAGTAAACAAAGAACCGAAGCGGAAATTTAAGATGATTGAGTTATGTCGATGAGGACTGGTGAATCTTTTATTTTAAACCATTATATCACACCTTCATCTTCACTTCTATTCCAAACCAGAGAATTTAAAATGTAAATAACCAGTTGCTCGATTATAGATGGACACGGTCTGCTTTTGTAAGACAAGTCTTTGAGATTCAGAGAAAATGCACAATAGACTGAGTATAATCATCGAATATTTTCAAATTGCCATTGCATTCTTGAGTGCATCTTTAAATATGGAAATCAAAATACCCGGTGGTAACCTCCATGGCATACGGCATAGCACTTGATTTAGGAACGAGCGGCTATAGAACTCACCTGGTCGATCTTTCAAATAGGGGCAAGATAATCTCAACAGCAATCACTATGAGGCATCCGCTTCCGGGCGCAAATATCATGGATCATTTGCATTTCTGGATTGAAAATGGTTCAGAGGTTGGTCATAGAATCATTCTTGAAACCGTTGATAAGCTTATTGCGCTTCATGGTGTTAATTGTAAAGAGATAAAGAGAATTGCAGTTTGTGGAAACCCCGCTCAACTATCTATGTTTGAAGGCATTGAAGTGCGGGATCTCGCCTATGCTGGCGAATCGATCTTGAAGCGTTTAAATGTAACGAGACCCAGCCGAAGAGGGCACGTGACAACAGCTGGGACAATAGGATTGAGCTCAGTCGATCCTGAAACGGAAGTTGCAATACCGCCTGCCATTAGGCATGAAGTTGGTGCGGATGCACTTGCCATGATCATCAAGTCTCAAATGCTTGAGAAAAAGGAAACATGCATGGTTACTGATTATGGAACAAATGCTGAGATGGGACTCTATCACGATGGGGAATTGTTCAGTGGCAGTGCCGCTGCTGGACCAGCAATGGAAGGTCAACATATTTCTCATGGGATGCTTGCTGCCCCCTATGCAATTTCGGATCTCAACATTGAAAACGACGGCTACTGGTCGAATTTTGTTCTTGACGATCGCCTCGGTCCCAGAAAGGCCTCTTTGATCGATCCTAGAACTGGTGAGACTAAGAAGCTAGACGATATTGAGGCAAGAGGAATCACAGGAACTGGTGTTGTGGCAGCAGTCGCGCTCGGTCTTGAAACAGGCCTAATCAAGCTTCCAGGCATCGCAACCGAGGATAAGACACTTCATTTTCAGGACGATATTACGTTTAATGAGAAAGACTTGCGGGAAGCTGGCAAAGCTATGGGAGCTATCCGCGCTGGCCACAAGACTCTGATCGAAGAAGTTGGGATAAGGGATGAAGATATAGAAACGATGTATCTTGCCGGTGCATCGGGTACGTATGTTGATCCGATTAAGGCGCAAACATGTGGTCTAGTCCCTCGAATTGTTAAGAAGACTGTCCAAGTCGGCAATACATCCTTGATGATGGCTTATGATTTGCTGGTTGACCCATCCGTCCTTGATATGATGCAGTCCGTTGCTGATTCGATAGCTTCAAAGCATATCATGTTTGCGACATCAAAGATATTCGAGGACATATACATCAATGAGGTTGCATATTGGCTAGAGGGAATGCCGATGGATTATTACAATAAGATGTTGAAGCTCGCAGGATTGTCACCTTTACCAAACATCGTGAGGCCGGAAAAAACGCTGAGAATTGTTGACAGGGACATACCAAATGTAGGATCGAGAGGTCTGAAGACTCTAGATCACGTAGGCGTGTACTTGCTAGGTTCCTTCCCAGGTTGCAAGGGTTGTAAGAGGTGCGAGATGGAATGTCCTGAGAGGGCTTTGACGGTTGAGAAGATCGGACGGAAGGAATTCAGGATTAGGATAGCTACAGAATATTGCCTGGGGACAGCTTGCAAGAACTGTGAGCAGGTATGCCCAGATAATATTCTCAGATTTAATGAGCTCAAAATTGTCAAAAGAGAGGAGTTGGACGGTAAGTGCGGCTGATTTCTGTTGTTGATAATACATCTGCCCCTCCTTATTCGCCCTCAGGGTTGGTGAGGAGGCTGGATTCCCCGGCAAAGCATTTCCTTTCGGAGCATGGCTTTGCCATGTTGGTAGAGACTGAAAATGGCCGGAGGATTCTCGTAGACGCAGGAGCTTCTGAAGAAGTTCTTCTTCACAATTTGGAATTGCTTGAGTTATCCCCCCAGAAGATCGATGCGGTATTTGTAACGCATGGCCATTACGATCATGTCGGCGGTCTTTTACCATTCATTACAGCGAAAACTCCGATTTTTACGCACCCTAAGTCGCTTTCTCGCCGTCGCTTTTCTCTTGTAAACGAAAAGACAACCGAGCTCTCGCCTCCAAGTAAGATTTTAGAGGCACTCAGTTCTGCAAATATGATCCTAGATTCTGAGCCGAGAGAGATCTTTGAGGGTATACGCACGTCCGGGGAAATACCACGTCTATTCCCGTTTGAGCAACTTGGCAATTATATGGTTGAAGAGAACGGTGTGCTAGTTCCCGATACATTTGTTGATGAGCAAGTTCTTTTGATGAACTCGAAGAAAGGATTGATCCTCATCGTAGGATGCGGGCATATCGGAATAGTCAATATCGTTCATCATTTGAAGAAAATAACCGGTTCGAAGATATTCATGATAGCTGGTGGATTCCATCTATATTCTGGTGACACTGAGAGACTTCTGAAGACCATGGATCATCTCAAGTCGCTCGGCGTTGAACGAGTAGCTCCGATGCACTGCACAGGGTTTGAAGCCATGAAACTCATATCTGATAGGTTCACAGGCTTTGAGCTGGTGTCTGTAGGAAGCGAAATAATCCTGTAATATTGATTCATGTATGTGTTTTCATGGGATTGAAAGTATGGAATTGTAATTTGATTTCTGACAGTGGGACTTTAATCAAATATCCTGAACAGCTTGTCTTATTAATTCGTCGGCAAAGGTGGCAATCGGGAATACGGAGCGGTAATACTCAATGGGACCGTATACCACGAAGTCGGCCCCTGCCATAATTGGAATTATAGGTGAAGCAGTATCGACTTCCCGGTAAACACGCAAATCTCTTTCTTTCAGTTTTGCAAGCAAAGACCATGATTCCACAGCATTATGAACAGCACAACCCGTAGGTAATCCCCACTTTGCCTTTGAAACGACTATTGCTCGAAGAGCAGAACCTGCGTTCTGATCAAATGACATTACAGCGACATCAATTAGCGGTTTTTCGATCCCGTAATTCTTCGCAATATCGATAAGGCCATTTGACAAAATACCTCCGCCATTTTCGAGGAGGTATATCTTCCCTTTAACTCCGAGATTTCGAGGATTAAATGCAAGAAGCATAGCTGATTTAACATTCATTTGTGCGAGTGCTTCTAGTTCCCCTTGAGAACTCCCTAGGCTTAGGGTATTATAAACTACTTTGTCACCGAGACCTGTTTCGATTGCTCTCCTTATGCCGGCCAGTTTAACCTCGGAGCTAGGCGAATCGATGAACAGGGGAAGTTCAGTTAGTTCAGGTAAAAGTTTGATGTAAGAATACATGGAATCTGTGGTTTCAGCATAGATCATTAAAGCCGCATTACATTTCGTGCACGCCATCATCTCATCATGTGCACTAATGATTTCTTCAAGCCTAACCATGTCAATTTCGCCATGCATCCTATTCTTTACAATACTGTGACCAGGATAAAAAAGAGAACCAATAAGGACAGTGCGTCTTTCTCCAGGTTGTCCTCCAAAATTCACCCCGCCGATATTGAAAACTTTTTGCTCGTTTTGAAATTTAAACAAGTCAGACCCCTCCAGTTAGATATGCTCTAATCTTCGTAACCAGCGATATTGATGGAACCACGAAGATCTCATGATCAATCACATCAAATATTACGCCAAATTCCTCGGAGACAATGGCCAATGAAGCTGTTGTGCTGAGTTTTTCACTCGAGAGCCGAAGCATATGTGATGCAAATTTATCGGCAGCAAGATTTAGAGACCTTCCAATAAAACTTCCTTCCAATTTGAGTGCATTATGGCTGATAATAATAGGTTGTCCTTCAAAGGGACCTGGATTGCGCGCTACACATTCCTCAATGACCTTAATCAACGCACTTATTCTTTCATCATCGAAATGATACACGGGGTCGTATGCAATGATTTCCTCAACATCTTTGGGATAGACGAGATCAATCAATTCAACTTGCTTTCTGAACCGTTCAATTGCTTCGGGAGAAACGTTACACAAGTAAGGAACTGCAGCTCTCGTTCCGACAATGCGCATTCGCTCATCGACTCCATTCTTCCACAAACTAATCAATGCATCGCCAGGAAAGTGACCGAATTCTTCCTTCCCGCAGACAATCAAAAATCGTATTGTAGAATTGCTGACGATGTTTCCGATGATTTTCTCGATTCCAATGTTTTCGGTTTTTACAGTGCCCTTAATACAGTATTGTTTTGGTGAAAGCTCAACACGTCCTCTTCCAATAATCGCAATTGCTACCGGCGAATCACCGTCGCCGAGCTCATAGTCTCCGTCCAAAATCGGCCACACGCTTTTCAGGTTTTCAGGGTCTTGCAACAAATGAAAATAAATCTAGCTCTCTAATAATTTTCTGTGTTAGCTAATTGTGAACGGTTTCCTCGTCGCATGTGAATGGATTTGTAAATCGGGATGTATTGAGCCAACATAATTATCGTAACAGAACTACACATGTTTATTCAATTAGAGAAAATTCGAATTTTGGATCATGTATTTGAGTTCTGCGTGTAATTTTCATTGTTTTCATGTAGAATAATCAATATTTTGTGAGGCGAAATCAAATTCGACATTTTTATATATTAATCCCCTGTAATATCAACTGGTGCATTTTATGAATTGTCCTGAAGCATCAAAGAAGATTGTAGAAATTCTTGGCCTCAAGTACGAACCGGTTGCGGTGAAACTTGTGAAGAAGGGAGAATCTCCTCCCGAAGGGTATGTGGAGGTTGCATCTAGCTTAAGGCACTGCCAGTCGATAATGAGGGCAAGAAAAGGTGAGGAATTCTGGATACCGGCATCAAAGCATGCTTGCCCTGTTGGTGCGTCTGCTCTTGGGATTCTACCAACTCCCGAGAAAGTTGCTTCCGGCGAATTCCATGCAAATTTGGGAATGTTCGCATGTGCTGAAGCAGCAAAGAAGATGATTGACGCAAGACCGACTTTGCCATTGGGGGATATTATTGGGACTGTAGTTGCTCCGTTGAGTAAGGCAAGATTCAAACCCGATGTGGTGGTTGTAGTTGGCACGCCTGAACAAATTTACTGGATCTTACCTGCAGCCGCGACCTATGAAATTGGCGGTCGCGTGACTATTACTACGGCAACCATGCAAGCAACTTGTGTTGATTCGACGATTATTCCCTACATTACAGAAAACATCAACATCTCGCTTGGATGCTTTGGATGTCGAAGAAGCACTGACATTGCTCCCGAAGAAATGTATGTTGGTATTCCGTTTAGTAAATTAGATGGTATATTAAGAGCACTTGAAAAGCTTGGAGCAGGTCCAATTCCAAAATCACGATCGAAGTCCTAATTGTCCACCGCACGATTAGTTGATCGATTTTTTCGTTCACTTATTCTTTCGAATACATAATTTTTTTTCGTGATTGATATATTTTGAATTTCTTGAATTTCACGAAATTTGGCAAGTAACTTTGTTTGGTGAAATGATTTTTGCTTTAGTTTTCGGTCAAAAGGCACTATAGATAATAATGAATTTGTTTCATGTTAAGTAAAGACTGAGCGAATTCGTTTCATTTCTCGCGATAATTATATCTATTATGGTCATTAATTTGTAACAATGATGCAATCACACAGGGTTTGTTCGCCGAATGTCGCTTCATTAAAATTCCTTGATTGTTTATTGAAAAAAGAGCGCTCGATTGAATCTAGCTTTCTATGATTTCGCATAAATGATGCTCAGGAGGTGCTGAGGTGGACAAGTTAGATGTTGAGATCCTTAGAATATTAAGAGCGAATTCGAGAGAAAGCTTAGGAAATATTGCAGAGAGACTTGGCGTATCGAAGGCAACCGTCAGCAGGAGAATTTCAAGAATGGAAAGGGAGGGCTATATTTCTGGTTATACTACGATAATGAATCTTTCCAGAATGGGCGTTATGAGAGCCCTCATTTTTCTTGAGGTGGTAGGATCAGCCATCAATTCTGTGATAGAAGAGTTAAAGAAATTTGACGAGATCGAATATATCCACAAGGTGTTCGGGGACCATTCACTTATATGCGAAGTATATACTAGAAGTGTAGACAACCTCTATCAATTGATCCAGGGGAAGATTCTTACAATACCACAGATCCACAATGTGGAAGTTGATATTTTGATTGAAAGAATTTCACTTAATCCAGATGCGGACTTCAATACGGCTGCGGGCAAATCAACAAGTTCCACATGAAAATTAACGCAAATATATCGAAATCTTTTTGATGAATAACTTTAAGAAAGGTAATTTTAGATTTTAATTAATTTCAGTATCTTAGGTATTGTGCTCATGAATTCTTTGGCGCAATTTATTTGTTTCAGTAGACTTGCTGAATTAATAATCACAATGGATATGAATATTGGTTTTTCCAACTCTTTCGTCGAGGTTTATATTTCTCCATATGGTTTGCGAGATATTTCCGCAAAGAAACGAACGATTACTATTGATGTGAAAAACAATTATTTAATAATCTTTCAGTGCATGCGATATCAAATGCGACGACCCCTTCAATTGCGGTCAACCCCGAAGAAATACTTATATGATGGACATCGAGCGGTTGATCCTTCAATTACACTGAAACGCATTGAACCGCTCTGCAAGGTTGCTGGCATAACGCGCGTTGCTGATATTACTCATCTCGACAGAGTTGGAATTCCCGTATATTCGAGCGTCCGACCATCGGCTGAAACTGGAGCGATTAGTATTTATAATGGAAAGGGAGCCACAAAAGACCAGGCTAAAGTTTCCGCGATAATGGAAGGCTTGGAAAGATATAGCGCTGAATTAGGAAATCGAGAGATAATTCGAGCCACACTTGATGATATGCAATCCTCTAAACATGTTATTAATCCTAGAGAATTGATTCTTCCCCATAGAGCGATGCACTATCTCGAATTTGAGAAAATCGCTTGGATTGAAGGAATTGACCTTGGGGAAATGGAATCTATATGGGTTCCGGCCGCTGCCGTTTTTCACCCATATGCACCCAAGCTCGATATCCCCCTTTTTAGATCGAATACTAATGGACTCGCATCAGGAAACTCAATTGAAGAAGCAATATTGCACGGTCTCTGTGAGGTTGTAGAAAGAGATGCATGGTCCATTTGCGAAGCACACAGATGTGTGAAAGCAGATCTAGTACTCGATACTGAAACAGGACTTGTTCATGATCTTGTACAGAAATTTGAATCTCAAGGAATATCAATTCACATGAAAGACCTTACCAGCGATATCGGCATACCGACGATAGGCGTTGCCGCAGATGATTGGAAAACGAGAGATGCTACTCTTTTGGTTATGGGAATTGGAACTCATTTGAATCCTAATATAGCGGCAATTCGTGCTCTGACAGAAGCGGCGCAAAGCCGCGTGACACAAATACACGGAGCAAGAGAGGACACTGTGCGGGCAAAGTTCAGACAACGTTTAGGCTACGAAAGAACCAAAGCAATCAACAGTATGTGGTTTTCAGATTCTGGCAAAAGAATCGCATTGTCTGAAATGCCGCCTCTCGACACACTGGATATTTATGAAGATATTATGATTGTATTGGAGAAGATAAAGCAAAGGGGATTTAAGAAAATTATAGTAGTCGATCTTACTCGACAAGAGCTCAATATCCCCGTCGTTAGGGTTATCATACCTGGATTGGAGGTTTTTGCACTCGACGAAGAGCGATATGGACCCAGATTAAGGAGTAATGTCTCATGAGAGCTGTGATTTACGTTGGACCTAGTCTACCACACGAACTAGCGCGTAAGATACTATCTGCAGACTACAGACCTCCGATCAAGAGAGGAGATCTTGTTCATTTGTACGACGAAGAAGATATTGTTGTTGGGATAATTGACGGCGTCTTCTTCAGCGAATCTGCGGTTGGTCATAGGGAGATCTTAGAACTCATCAATCGAGGCATCAAGGTAATTGGGGGAGGCAGTATGGGAGCGTTAAGAGCATCAGAACTCTGCGATTTCGGGATGATGGGAGTTGGAGAAATTTTTCGATTGTATCGTTCAGGAGTGATCGAAGGTGACGACGAAGTCGCCTTGGCCTTTGATCCTTTGACTTTTTGCCCGCTATCTGAGCCTTTGATTAACATAAGACATAATCTTGAAAACGCTGTCGCCCACGGAATAATCTCATCGCGGGATTATGAGGAGCTGATTAAAGAAATCAAGAAAATTTACTTTCCTATGCGATCGTATGATTTACTCAAAAGTATCGCCGCAACGAAATTAAAACAACAAGACTATTCTCGATTTTTATCGTATTTGGAAGAAAATAAAAAAGACTTGAAGCGGCAAGATGCCGAATTGGTTGTCATGACCATCAAAGATTTAATAGGATCTCTCTAATAATAAATAGTCGTTAAGATGCGTTTGTTCGATGTCTGGCTAAATTCCGCTGGGTAATCAATTGTTTAGCATGGATGGAGTATCCATCCATAATCAAAAATATAAGGTAGCTCGCTTTAATGAAATATCGCAAGGGGATCGATTTTCACTGTCTTCGAAATTCTTCGGAGACTCTGAAGATCGGAAAAAAAGAGGGAGGTATTGAATGGCGAAGTACAAGGACAAAGTGGACTTGTATGACGATAGGGGCAAGCTGATCGAAAGTAATGTGCCGCTTGAAGCCATCAGTCCTCTTTACAACCCTGCAATCAAGAGAACGGTAGCTTTGGCCAAGCGAGTGGTCGCTGTTGATCTGGCCGGAATTGAAAAGGGACTTAAGACCGGTAAGGTTGGCGGTGGCCACATTAAAGGAAAGGAAATCGATGTGGCGATTGTTGCGAACGCGGAAAAAATTGCAAAGGCAGTTCGCGACATATTGAAAGTGGCCAAGAATGACGACACTGAGGTTGCCGTACTTGCAGATGGGAAGAAGATGATCGTGAAAGTTCCCTCAGCAAGGCTAGAGGCAGGCGTGGAGTATACAACGGGCTTCACGGCTGCCGCCGCCGCGGTAACTCAGGCGATCATCGAGCTTTTCAACATCGATATGTTCCGTGCAAACATGGTGAAGGCTGCCGTTTGGGGTAGGTATCCCCAGACATTGACATTTCTAGGAGCAAATGTTAAATCGATCCTAGAAGTGCCTCAGAACAATGAGGGTGCAGGGTATGCATTGAGGAATATCATGGCAAATCACATAGTGGCACTGACTGGCAGAAATGCCATGAATGCGGCAGCCCTTGCGTCGATATTTGAGCAGACTGCGATGTTTGAGATGGGAGACGCAATAGGACCATTTGAGCGATTGCACCTGCTGGGTCTTGCATACCAGGGTCTCAACGCAAACAACATGGTATACGATATTGTGAAAGAGAACGGCAAGACTGGAACTGTCGGTACTGTTGTAGGCTCAATCGTCGGCAGAGCGATTGAAGACAGGGTCATTAAGGTGAAAGAAAAACTACCGTCGGGATACAAGGTATATACGACTAACGATTTCGCTCTATGGAACGCATATGCAGCTGTAGGTATGCTTGCTGCAATAATGGTGAACTGCGGTGCAGCTAGAGCTGCGCAGGGTGTACCATCGACGATTTTGTACTACAACGATTTACTCGAGCACGAGACCGGACTGCCTGGTGTTGACTTTGGTCGAGCAATGGGTACATCGGTTGGGATGTCCTTCTTCTCGCACTCGATTTACGGCGGTGGAGGACCTGGACTATTCCATGGAAATCACATCGTGACTCGACACTCAAAGGGATTTGTCATACCTGCGATTGCAGCAGGTTGTGCACTCGATGCCGGTACGCAGATGTTCTCTCCCGAAGCGACATCAGGGCTTGTGAAAGAGGTATTCGGTGACATACCTGAGTTTAAGTCACCCATCAAAGTGGTCGGAAAAGAGGCTAAGAAGCTAAAGGATGTGATGTAGGAATGCCCGCTGAATCCATGCCGGAGCCGGTGCCGCTACCCGAAGTCATGATATTTCCTTTCAGATTGCTCTCTGCTGAAACAACGGAGAAATTGTTAAACAAATTACACTCAATCAATCACGTGAGACAGATCAATGTGCAAGGTGAGTCTCTTCCCGAAAAGGTATCGATGGGTCCTGGCGCAGGACTGCCAGTAGAGCACAGCGAAAGAAAGGTTATTGAGGTAGCGGGTAAGAAGATAGAACTCAAGGTCCAAGTGGGTCGCATATTCGTCGAGATCGATGACATCGATCACGTCGAAGCGGCTCTAAGGGATATTGAGAATGTATGTAAGGAAATACTTCCATTCGGCTTCGACTTGGAAGTTGGAAGGTATTCAAAATATAAGCCTACTGTTTCCGATTATATGAAAGGAGCGAGGTGATTTAAATGGTATATAAGAGGCAGTTGTATCCCGGAACAACGATTCCGGCTAAGAACAGGCGGAAATACATCGATCCAGAAGTCAAGTTGGAAAAGCTCCGCGAGCTCTCCATGGAAGATGTTGTGAAGATCCTCGGTCACCGACAGCCCGGTGAGGAGTACAAGAGCGTGCACCCGCCACTTGAAGAAGGAACCGAACCTGATTGCCCAATCAGACAGTTAGTTGAACCGATACCAGGTGCGAAGGCGGGGGACAGAATTAGATATGTCCAGTTTACAGATTCTGTCTATTTTGCCCCGATTGTTCCATACGTGCGAGCATGGATGAACGTCAGCAGGTTCAGGGGAGTTGACACAGGTACGCTATCTGGAAGGCAGATTATCGAAATGCGGGAGCGTGACCTAGAAAAGGTAGCCAAAGAACTCATCGAAAGTGAGACATTTGATCCTGCCAGGACTGGTATTAGAGGAGCAACGGTGCATGGGCATGCATGCCGTCTTGATGAAAACGGCTTGATGTTTGATGCATGGCAAAGGTACCGGTGGAATGCGAAGAAGGGCGAAGTCGAGTATGTGAAGGATCAAGTTGCAATCCCACTAGATAAGCCGATATCCGTTGGAAAGCCGCTGCCGGAGTCGGAGCTGAAGAAGCGCACGACGATGTTCAGGGTCGATGGAGTTGATATGAGAGAAGACAAAGAAGTTATGATGGTCAACCTGAGAATACACAGGTTGAGAACTTTGGCTGGATTTCAGCCCTACGCTCTTAAGGGGGTGTAAATAATGGCCCAGGAAAAGTTATTTATTCAGGCGATGAAGAAGAAATTCAAAGAAGACCCCACAGAAGTTCACACAACATATTATTCCTTTGGCGGCTGGAGGCAGTCAAAGAGGAAGAGGGAGTGGGTCGAGCAGGCTAACAAGATTGCTAAGGAAAGGGGCATACCGATGATGAACCAGGACATCGGTGTTCCCCTGGGTCAGAGAGTTCTCATGCCCTATCAGCTCTCGCACACTGATATCTTCGTAGAGCCTGATGATCTGCACTTCATCAATAACGCAGCGATGCAACAGGCATGGGATGATATTAGAAGAACTGTGATAGTTGGTCTGGATACCGCACACCAGGTTATTGAAAAGAGGTTGGGTAAAGAAGTTACTCCGGAGACAATCAACGCTTACCTTGAAGCGGTAAACCACACGATGCCTGGTGGGGCTGTCGTACAGGAGCACATGGCAGAGTGCAGTCCCGCATTGACAGCAGACTGTTATGTAAAGGTATTCAGCGGGAACGACGAATTGATTGACGAGATCGACAAGCCCTTTGTTATTGACATCAATAAAGAGTTCCCAGCTGATCAGGCAAAGCAGCTTAAAGAAGCGATTGGCAACACTCTTTGGCAGGTTGTAAGGTGCCCGACGATTGTTGGTCGTACATGTGATGGAGCAACAATGTCTAGATGGAGTGCAATGCAAATCAGCATGGCCTTCATTACATCGTATAAATTAGCAGCAGGAGAGGCGGCAATTGCCGACTTTGCATTCGCTGCAAAACACGCCGCCGTCGTGGAAATGGCAACGATGATGCCAGCAAGAAGAGCAAGAGGTCCCAACGAGCCAGGAGGATTGCCCTTTGGATACCTTGCTGACATAACTCAATCTTTCAGGAAGTATCCTGATGATCCAGCGAGGGCCGCGCTAGAAGCTGTTGCTCTTGGCGCTGTGATCTATGACCAGATTTACCTCGGGTCGTATATGTCTGGTGGTGTTGGCTTCACGCAGTACGCAACGGCTGCTTATACAGATAACATACTGGAGGACTACACTTATTATGCTGTCGATTTGATCAAGAAGAAATACGGCGGACTAGCGAAAGCTAAACCGTCGATGGAGTTGATAGAAGAACTGGTTACTGAGGTCAATGGATACGCTCTCGAGATGTACGAAAGATACCCAGCTGCAATGGAAGCTCACTTTGGCGGATCCCAGAGAGCTACTGTTGCTGCTGCTGCAAGCGGAATCGCATCTGCAATGGCAACTGGCATTGCCGATGTTGGTGTGAATGGATGGTACCTCTCGATGTTGCAGCACAAGGAACGCCTCGGTAGACTGGGATTCTATGGTTACGATCTGCAGGATCAGTGTGGTTCGGCAAACAGCTTTGCCTATAGGAGCGATGAGGGTTTACCATTCGAACTGAGAGGCCCCAACTATCCGAACTACGCGATGAACGTCGGGCACATGAGTGGTTATGGTGGTATTGCCTGTGCAGCCCACGTTGCAAGGGGCGATGCATTCTGCTGCCATCCATTGATCAAAGTGGCCTTTGCAGACAAGAACCTACCATTTGACTTCGCGAATATCACAAGGGAGTTCGGCCGTGGCGGTCTGAGGGAGTTCAGGCCTGCTGGTGAAAGAACTGTAATCATTCCTCCAGCGTGATCTCATGAATGTTGGCGACTACGCGAGGTACAAAAATACTGGAACAGTGGGCAGAATCGTGGAAATCAAGGTCGAGGGTAATGTCACCTGGGCACTGCTCGATACCTACAATTTATACTATGATCTATCAACGCTAGAAGAAGCAGGACCTGAGGAACATCGCGTAGCCGCTGAAAAAGAAAAGGGACTGGAGGAAAAGATCGAGGAAATCAAGAAAACTCGAGAATCCCTTGAGGAGGCTGAAAAGGTATTTAGCCGGATCACTCCTTCAGGGACTTAATTTTTTTCTTTTATTTTTGTAAAATAAAGTAAAAATCTAACTACGATTGATGTCCTGCGGTTGATATGAATCGTTTCATAAGTTATCAATATTAATTTTTTTGCAATCACTCTTTCGATTCTTCTTCTCCTTCAATATCAAATCCTATCAATACGCTTGCTAGTTTGGGATCATCATCGACGCCGTGCGATTTCCGTATCAGCATGTCTCCGATTGGAGAAGGACTACATGACACCACATTCTTTGTATATTTGAAAGCCTCGACTTCGGGAAATCTAACAGGAGGCATAAGGAAGAATTCCTTTGAACCAGGTTTTGGTTTTCTATGTGGAAACACAATGAAGTCATCGGATAAGTAAATGATGTCATCAATGTCCCTTAATTTTCCTTTATCTTTTTCGAGCACTTCCTGCCCTAGAATTGTCCCATCCTCAGCAACCAGATAGATCGTAGGCTCAGGAGGCGGTCTGAACATTTTATTCTTAATGATACACACGACATGCTTTCTTCTGAGGCACTCTTCGATTCCCGTATTCCTCACTTCAATATCTAAAGTTGCCTTGATATGCTTCTCAATTTCTGCTAATTTATCTCGAACAGCTGGAGAGACCTCAAAAGCATAAACAACGCCTTCCAAGTGCTTCAAGCCCTCAACGATTTCCTGCACAACTCGCCTCGACACGAATACTCGAAATGGTATTTGATATAATATAGATGGCGCATATCTTCATGTATGAGTCTGGAATTACTTTCGAAGCAAAAGCCCGAGGTCATTCGAGCGCTTTATAGACTGAAGGTTGAAGTGTTCAAGAATGGCGCGTTGCCTACAAAGGTCAAGGAATTGATCGCCGTTGCTATAGCATGCCTTCTGCGATCTGAGATTTGTCTGGAAACTCACATTGAAGCAGCGGTCGCGAACGGAGCGACAAGGGAGGAGGTGCAAGAAGCGATGCTAGTAGCGATGTATCTTGCGGGCCCAAGTGCAGTTGTCTGGACTGATAAAATTGATGAGCATATTGATATCTCAGGAGCTTAAATTCAGCAGCCTTCGAATCTGATGATGACGTCTCTCTTAAGGGCGAGTCCGCTGACAATTTCAATAGATTTCAATATCGCTACCGGGACAGGACACGCACTATGCTTCAAAAAATTTCCGGATATTAGGTAAACGGGATTTCTGGAATAAGGCATGGATAGAGCTTCAAAAGGCTCTATTGTGTTAAGATGTCTTCCAAGTTCCTGTACAGATGGACACTCGCTTCGCAACACGATACGAACCACCCCTTTTTCAATGCGAGCGGTGACAAACGTATTAAATCTGCAAATACCAGGATCTACAGCTGCTACTACTTCTCTGCAATTATTGTTATTATCCATTCTATCCTCTTGATTTTTCTTATATTCCATTTAATTGTCCTATAGACTTTTAACCCTATTCCTTCTTCATACATCCCATTACAAGAACCAGCCAGTAAACATCCAAAAGAAGAAGGTCATTGAATTGGAACTCACTTAAAGCTGCTCTTTTCTCATCCTATTCAAAATTTCGAAAACCGCACCCTTTGTAATATCAACAACACCTATCACCGCCACTGCCTCCCTCTTTTTCAATATTGGAACTGCAACAATCGGGACTCCGCGATAAGGCCCACTGGGAGAGATCTTCCTGACGATCTGATTCTTCTTGAGTGCCTCTTCAAGGACTGGTCCAGTATAGTTAGTATCGATTACTTCTCCTTCCTCGCATCTCACACCGTAATGATTCCTGCTTCGCATCGTCAGTGGAAGGCGTCCTACGAGTTCATGGATGGCAAGTGCCAAACACTTGAGATCCTCGGCTTCTGAATCTTGCGAAATGAAGGTTGCACTGTCCTGCCAGCAGGGCTGTCGCTGTTCGTCGAGGGCAAGCGCGGCGCTAACGGCACCCCTTTCGGCCGTTTCATAGGTATAAGCAGTCCCAATGATTATTGCATCGCCAGTTTCAATGTGAAATAGGCCACGTAGCGCATCTTCGATTTCCTTTGTTGGGTATTTGTCATTATCGGGAAATATGACTTTCCCATCTCGGCACACGAGTGTGGTTGCACCCAGTGCCCCAGCTCTTACGGCTTCATCTCTCTGTTCACAACCCATTCTTATCAAATGCGCCCTGCCCTTTGCAAGAACCCCGCAGTGATGTTTACCTATTGCGATACCATCTATGTCTACTTTTCTTGCTATTATACCGCAATTGTCAAATTTCTTCTTTCCCTTCTCTGTGAGTATCGCACCGCGATTTGTGTTTTCCGCACAACCCTCCTTAACCATTTTTTCGAGTATGGTCCTGGTACTACCTTCTCCCAACATGAGAGCACGAGAGAGGGCCTTCCGGCCTAGTGGTCCATGATTCCTCAATAATGAATAAGCCTTCCATACATGATACGGAGAAAATTTCGGTGTCGGGCCGCCTAGATTGTAATTGTATAGTACCATGGTCAATAGGATGGATAGTACATCCATCCTATTAACTTTTCTTGACTAAACAGGGTTAAGAACCTTTCTAGTATAACAATCGTGATACATCTGGCAAAGCATTTATATGCATATGTATGTAACCCTTTCGGTATGTCCTCGGAACCCATTCCGCTCGTTATCGTCGACAATGTATCCAAGGTTTTTAACGGCAATACTGTACTGCGGGACATAAGTGCAGTGATTAATGTCGGAGAAGTTCTTGGGCTAATAGGTAGAAGTGGATCAGGCAAATCAGTATTCATTAATATGTTAAGGGGAAACCCTGATTATAAACCGGATTCCGGAAGGATTATTTTTAGGGTTTCCGTATGTTCTAATTGCGGCAGGATTGATAATCCAATACCTCATTCTGCATGCAAATACTGCAAGGCGGAGATGCGTATTAAGGAAGTTGATTTTTGGAGCCTTCATGAAAGAGATCCACTTAGACTTGCGATAAGGGATCGTGTTGCTATTATGCTGCAGAGGACATTTGCGCTCTACGGCGATCTGACTGTTATCGAAAACATATTTGAAGCGCTCGGCAATCGATATAGCGAAAGGGAAAAGGTGGAAAAAGCCATCGAATTACTAAGGTTGGTCAATCTTTCTCACCGAGTGACGCACATTGCGCGGGATTTGTCAGGCGGCGAAAAGCAAAGAGTCGTTTTGGCGAGACAGTTAGCTAGAGATCCAATATTGCTCCTTGCAGATGAGCCAACCGGTACGTTAGATCCTCAAACTGCTGATTTGGTCCACAACACACTAATTAATGCGGTTAGAAAGAACGGGATGTCTATGGTTGTTACATCCCACTGGCCAAAGGCGATCAACAGACTGTCAGATAAGGCCATATGGCTTGAATCTGGCGAGATGGTGAAGCGCGGTTCTCCCGAAGAAGTAACAAGAGATTTTATGATCGGTTTTGGTCCCAGGGAAACAGAACCAGTTGCAATAGGACAACCGATCATCAGGATTGAGAATGCAAAGAAATATTATTACTCGATCGTAAGGGGTGTCGTCAAGGCCGTTGACGGCGTCAGCTTCGAGGTCGGAGAGAAAGAAATTTTCGGTTTGGTGGGTTTGAGTGGAGCTGGTAAAACAACGCTCTCTAGGATGATATCTGGCATAACTCCTCCCACAGACGGAAAAGTGCTGATCCGCATCGGAGATGATTGGGTTGATATGTCTGAAACTGGTCCGATGGGAAAAGGACGGGCAACGCCGTATATTGGAGTACTCCATCAAGAATATTCGCTTTATCCCTTCAATACGGTTCTTCAGAATTTAACAGTGTGTATAGGAATGAAAATGCCTGCAGAGCTGGCTAAAATGAAGGCAATCCAAGTACTGTCAGGGGTTGGTTTCAACCTGAAGGAAATTGAACGTCTACTGCGTACGTATCCTGATGCTCTCAGTGTTGGAGAAAAGCAGAGGATCGCTCTCGCCCAGGTGCTTATTCGTGAACCTAGAATAGTAGTACTAGATGAACCAACAGGGACAATGGATCCCATAACAAAAATCTCTGTGGCTAAGTCTGTGCTGACGGCGAGGAAGGAACTTGGAGAAACTTTTCTTGTTGTGAGCCATGATATGGATTTTGTCGTTAATTGCTGCGACCGCGCAGCATTCATGAAGAATGGAAAGATTGTTGCTATTGGCGATCCTAGAACCATTGTTGCTGAGTTCGGAGACTTGAGCGAGGAATTTGTAGCTCACGGCGGGGTCGAAGCGTGAAGGAGAAAATCGGTCGACATACGAAATTTGTAGAATGCCGAGAATCTCGAGGGTTGGGAATCGGTGGCGGCTTAGCACAGCGGGCTACAATCTCTGAGAGTGGAAGAGACGTCGTGGCAATAGCAATGGGACCAGGAAAACGTCATATAACGAAGCCTGTATGCGAGATCACGTACGCTTTGAGAGAAGAAGGAATCGACACTAGTGTGATTGTGCTGAATGCAGGTGCCGGCGTACCCGCAGACGCTCCAGATGTAAGTACGGGGTCGATTTTTGGACTTGATCCTATTGAGGTTGATCGAATACAGCAATTCAAATTAGCATTGATTCATCTTGGTAATGTGCGCAACCACCTCATTTACAAGGCACGCCTAATTTTAAGAAATGTTGATCTTCCTGCGATCATAGTTTGTCAGGCACCAGTTGATTTTGAAGACTTTGCCAGGATTGGTGTGAAAACCCGTCTCGTAATGCCAACGAAAGAAAACATAGGCACGAAAGGAACGGTTGTTGATATAGTCACTGGCGTCATAAGGGGCGTTACATGTCCCCAATCGAAACTCGATGAAATTGTTTCGAAGGTAAAACGAAATCTGCAGGCTGAGAAGCAAAAGGGAAAAATTCCAGGCACTCTAAGAACTGATGTTGCGGAGGCAATCGAAACTTCATCTTGATACGATTTCGTCGATATCAAAACCGATAAGGTGTGTCCAGAGCTTCGGTTCGAGATGACCAGTGAGACACCTAATGAAGTAATCCGATAAAGTTGATATGCTCCCTGAGGTGACTCTTTTGATGTGTTTTATTCCATCTAGTCCATGAAATTCCATTTCAGGGATCAAAAAGTAAGGTTCTCCTTGTATTTCTACATCTGAGTATAGTACGAAGTCGTCGCTCAAAAAGTACACGTCATCTCTTTTCTGAAGTGATGCCTGTTTAGCAGTACTTACGTATTCGCCTATAATTTGGTTTTTTTGATCAATGAGATATATTCTGTGGTCTGATGCGATTTCAGGGATCGCAATTTTGTCTATCACGATTACTATACAAATTTCTCTATTCAATGCCTCCCAAACGCCTTTGTTTGTAAATGGCATGAGTCCGCCAACCGCCCCGTTTTCTTCCGCTTTCTTCTCGAGAGCGATGATTTTGCTCTTCAAAGTTTCATCAAGAAAAAGCACATCTTTTATCCCGGGTATTGATCTGAGCTTTTCTTCAACGTCCCTTATTATCTCCTCTTTTGTGATCATTTCTTTCGCCATTGGCAATTGAGACTATTCAGACTTTATTTTTTTTCAATTTTTGCTCACGTTTGATATCAAGTTCTCCTTCATAGTTTTTTCCAGCCTCAACCTTTTTAGCGAAAAAATATTTATGTATGCTTGTTATGACAACGGCGACCAGATGAAGATTAAACTCAATGGTAAGGAGATTAAAATAAAGAGAGGAGCAAAGCTGCGAGAGGTTTTGAGTAGGGGGATCTATGAAGAGGGATCAACTGTCGCAATCATTCGCCCATCAAGAGTACTTCTAGCGGAAACACGTGAATTTTTGATAAGAACAAACAAAGGCGAAATGATTCTTAGGCTTAATGATTCAGAATCATCTGAGTTGTTTCATAAGATCCATGGCGAAATCGCTGGCAAATCGATCAGATGGAAGACCTCGAAAGTCCTAGCTATAGGGTCTTTTCCAACGAATCTGTCGGTGAACAGATCGAGTTACAGATATTCAAAGTCTGATTGCTACTTTGCGCTTGGGGGATTTGATAGCAGGACAACTTATCTTATGATCGCAAGAGACGATCATGAAGGATGCTACGGAGCTGGTAATGCGTTAGTAGGGAGGATTACAAGGGGTAAGCATCTACTGGACGAACTTGAAGAAGGTGACAGAGTACAATCTGTTGAGCCAGTAATTGAAAAGAGAGTCGAGAGCAATATAGTAATCACTGATAATCTTGACCTTGAAATAGAGGATGAGGCAGAAATTGAAAGTTACGTCGAAGTGCATTTGAATAAGAATTCGCCGGTGAGTGCCGAGCACTTTCTTGTTCTTGCGGAAAGGAAAGTCATTCCGATCACCGAAAGCAATTCTACATACGCGGCCTGTTCTGCACGAATGGATGTATCACTTGTACCTGAAGATATCAGAATCAGAGATGAAGATAACGTCACGGTTAGGAATGACGGTATTGGTGCCGGCCGGATCTATTTTTATAAAGTTCGGAGACAGATTTCACAGGCGCACAATTTTATTGGAACTGTTGTCAAAGGAAAGAATTTGATCAGAGGAGTAAAAGCGGGTTGCAATGTGACTATCGTCACCTATCCAAGGAGAATTCTCACCATAGGATTGACACAGATTGCTGGGGAGGAATTTCTGAGGCAGATGGGATTTGAGCAAATCAGAACCGGTGATACCTCGGATAACGCTGTCATAGTTGAGCAGGAACCAGAGCTAACTATGGAAGTAATTTCTGGGAGAGCGGTTGAAACATTTGGCGTGTCGCCAGAGAAGATTCATGAGATCGAGCTATATGATTCCATCTCTCCAAAAACCACTCAGTATCTGCGGAAAATGACAGGTCTTGATCATAAGTCTATTGGGACGATGAAGGTTCATTTCACATATGAGGGTTTGCCTATGATCACTTTCGAAGGAAATGCAAGGGAAGCTTCGAGCCTAGTCCCAGAAGCGTCTTTCAAAGAGGTATCAGTGAAAGGGGAGCTTGGAGTGACGAATATGTCTCGCCCTTACCGTGGCCTTATTGGCATCAGGCTGGAAGAGAGCGAGGAATTTGGGCCTACTGGCGAGGAAAGGTACGGAACAAACATCGCAGGAAAGCTGGTTAGCGATCTCGATAGGTTAATGCGTGGAATTAAGGAAGGAGATGTTGTTTATATTAAAGAGAGCACTGGAAAGGATAGAAGCCATATTAGACGTAAATCGAATAAAAGAGATAAGAAGGGGAATTTTTCGTGAAGAATGAAATAGAAACGAGAATGATCGTCATCGCACCAACGTCCGAGATCACACCAGATCAAATCGTGAGATTTTTACACACGTTGAATCTGAAAATCACAGTGAAGGAGACTTGCTATGGGGCATTGATAGAGGGAAGCAGAGAAGATATCAAACAGGCGGTGGCTGAAGTCAGAAAATTAGACCCATGCCGGATCTTTGTCAAATTGAGAGGGTTTCCGATCGGTGACCAGAGAAGGTGCAGAGCGCTTCACGGATCAAGGCCGGGTTTTACGCAGCTAGAAGAGGAATGGCGCATGCTGGCAATGATTGAAAAAGGAATTCGCGCAGCGGAAAAAGAGGAGAAGCTGAAAGAGAGAGTGAAGCAAAAGAAGAAGCTTCCTGTTGAGGCGCTGAAGAAGGTGATTGATGAGGTGATTGGTTGAAAGTATTCATTGTACCGCCAAATAGCCTTATCCTATTCGACCTCGTCGAGAGATTCGGGCATGAGCCTCTAAGCGCCATGAAGGCTGTACAGGAGAGGCTTAGGAATTTGGAAGTTGATTCGCCACCTATTAATGTGACGCCAGAGGATGTAAAGAGGGGACTCAAATATGCCGGAATTGAAGTGCCCTCGGGAATAAGAGGACGTCTAGCACTTTGGGGACCATTGATCGACGAAGCAGAAGCTGCTATTATTATGGAAGAAGCACCATATTTTTTTGGTTGCGTCGGATGCCACAGGACAAATGAGATGGTTAAATATCTTCTTCGGAAAAGAAATATTCCCATACTGGAGGTGCGTTATCCCACGGACGAAGAAGAAGCGAAGGCCATGGTTGTAAAAATAAAAGAATTTCTGGAGGGGCTGAGATGATCAAGATAGCTCAGCTGTCATGCGGAACGGAATACAGCGGTGTTCAAGGAGAAATCGAGAATGCAGCAAGTACAGTGGGAGCTAAGATGGTGGCCCCTGATTTGGATTTGAAGGACGTCGATTCCGCTCTCGAGGAATTTGGTTTTATCCCGACGAGTCCCCAACTCAGAATGATGATTGCAAGGGCGGTGCAGTTGGCCCATGGACGATATGATGCTGATGCTGTTTTCATTGCAACCTGCTTCCGTTGCGCTGAGGGAGCCCTCGTTCGCAATGAGGTGCGAAGGTATATTCAGAATCATACAAGGCTTCCTGTGGTCACCTATTCTTTCACAGAGAGAACGAAATCGGGTCAACTGCTCACAAGAATGGAGGCACTGGTTACGATTGTCAGCCGGAAGGATCTACTGGCAAGAGAGAGGCAGGTAGGACTGACAGCAGGTATAGATTCTGGATCTACGACAACTAAAGCTCTGATCATGAAAGACAATGAGATAATAGGAAAATACTGGCTTCCAACCGGTGAGGTCATCGCTTCTGCTGAGGAAGCACTTGAAAAGGCGATTGAAGCGGCGGGAATTGCTAGGAATGATATTGAGGCGATTGGCGTCACGGGGTATGGTCGTTTCACTCTTGGAAAACATTTCAAGGCAAAACTAATCCAGGAGGAATTGACAGTCAACTCTAAGGGAGCGGTCTGGCTTGCTGATAAACAAAGAGGAGAAGCAACGATTATCGACATTGGCGGAATGGATAATAAGGCTATAACCGTAAGGGACGGTATTCCTGATAACTTTACAATGGGTGGAATCTGCGCAGGAGCATCTGGTAGATTTCTGGAAATCGTAGCAAAGAGGTTGAAGGTGGACATCACGGAACTTGGTAAATTGGCCGATGCAGGTGATTATAAGCGGATCAACATGAACTCATATTGCTCAATTTTTGGTATACAGGATTTGGTCACATCTCTTGCTGCAGGTAGCAAGATTGAAGATGTTGCGTCTGCAGCGTGCCATAGTGTTGCTGAGCAGGTTTACGAGCAGCAGTTGCAAGAGATCGATGTAAGGCAACCAGTGATTCAGGTCGGAGGGACTTCTCTCATAAGCGGCATGGTGACGGCAATGAGAAATATTCTCGGAATTGATCCGATCGTTCCGAAAGATTCTCAGTTTATCGGAGCGGTCGGTGCAGCACTTCTGGCATCCGGTTTTATTGAGGGTTAATCGATGAGAATTGAAGTGGAAGGGCCTGAGAAAGCTGGAAACGAAGGTTATGTCGAACTTTTCAATAGTATTCTCCTCGATCTCGGAATTACAAGGCACGTCGAGGCGGCCAAATTCATTATAAAACCCTCTGAACCGCTGTTTCTCGTTTCTGTCAAGACCAGGCTAGCAGCAGGTAAAATAAGAATCAATGATATTGCCGAAGTCACAAAGACTAAGGCAGGAACTTTCATTAACATCACCGACGAGAACTATGCACCTTCTCTTCTATCGCTGCTTTGGCGAATGTACGGAAGGGAGCGAATAGAACAGCTATCCCGTTTAGAAGTTCTCTGCAAGGGCATTGAAGAAGACGAGATTCTGGAACTCGTTATTGACAGGGGGGAGGAAATGAAGAAGAAAATACTCGATGCACTTTGGCGTCTTCTTCCAGAGGGATTCAAAATTCGCTATGAACTTTCATCGGAAAGCGTTATTACTATAGCAGCAACTGAATACGAGATGAAAAAAGAATGGAAAGAACTAGCGAATAAACTCCACAAGGAGATGGAGGAACTCGATGTTCAAAGTACTGCTTTTTGACGGTGGCGTTTACAGAGTAAACGAACTCTACGAGTTGGTGGAGGATCTCGGTGGCTTTATAATACAGAAGACGCAGAGTCATACATCAATACTCGTCACGCTTGTTATTCCCGAAGAAGTTAGGGAAGAAGTCGAAAAGAAATCTATCGAGCTTGGCGCAAAGCTGGTAGATATCCCTCTTGGAGGAACGGAAATAGCTGTTGTAGCGCCGACACTTGGGCGACACCACATGCCTCATCCAGTCTGCGATATAGCAGAACACCTCCGCAGATATGGTGCAATCACTGTTGTCATGGGACTTGCGAGAGGTAAAGGTAGGAGATCAGCGCAAATCAGCGCTGTAGAAAAAGCATTGATTAACGAGTATGACGCTGCTGTATTCGTTTTAGGTAATTTCGAAGACTGTATAAGAAACGAAAAAGTGAGGCTTTTTGAGGATATTGATGTACCAGTCGTCGTAGCCTGTGGACCAGAAATTAAAGATCTTCCAAATTGTAAGGCAGTTGTTTCGGGAGTGAGGAGAAGAGTGGACAGGATGAGGCGGGCTGAAGAAATAGCAAAATTAGAAGAGATCGCAAAGGAGGTCAGCAGGGTTGTCGAAGAGCGACGAAAGATCATTGATGAAGATCCTCTCTTCGTTCATCCCGCAGAAATTAAGCAGAGGATTGACGAATTACCGCCAGTTCAAAAAAGTCTCAGACCAGCGCCAGTGGTCCTTCATCTCGATGGATTGCGGGTGAAGATTCCCTATTGTGAATGGAAGACGGAACTTGAGTCTATGAATGTCTATGGACGGAAGCTTGGTGAGATTGCCCAGCTTACTGATTCGAAGCTGGATGGGAGTACCCTCATCAAGATTTTCACAACTTCAAAAGTTGCATCGCTCTCTCTCAAACGAGGAAGAGAACCTTCGGATCTTCAGACTAATGCATTTGCGAAAGTCTAAATATCGCGCTCTTGCATCAATCAAGATACATAATGATTTCACATTGGAGGTCAAAGCGACATGGCTCAGGAATTCTGCAAGAAAGTTGAGATTCCCGATCCGATAAAGGAATCTCTTAATAAAATTGGAGGTTTGCCGGGAATCGAAGCTCGACTCCCGTCAAATGAAAGAATTAAAAAATTAAGCAAAATTTTTCATGCAATGTCGGATCCGCTGCGCGTTCAAATCCTATTCATTCTTGATAATCAGCCGCTCTGCGTTTGCCTCATCAAAGAACTTACAGCAGCTCAAGATTCCAAGCTCTCTTATCACCTTTCGGTTCTCAAAGACGCGGGACTAATTAGCGGAAAGCAAGAAGCCAACTGGATAATTTACGAAATTTCTGATTTGGGGAAATTAATACTCGCCTCAGTATCAAGTATTCATTAAATATTTCGCAGATGGTCTTGAGAAGTGTTATAAGATGCGTGGTGGAATTCTTAAGGGTACTTATATTCTCATAATCGAGGTACCAAGTGCAGTAGAAATAAAAGTCGGCAAATTAGGCGTGTTTACGTTTGAAGAGGGATATTATGCTTACGTCGGATCTGCGATGAACGGCTTGCATGCGAGGGTTCGTCGCCATTTCTCGTCAAATAAGAAGGACCACTGGCATATTGATTATCTATTGAGATCGGCGAGGATAGTGGAAGCGTTCATTATCCCTTCCGAAACAAAAGAAGAGTGCACGATTAATGAGCAGCTAGGAACGTTTACCGGCACAGCTGCGTTTCCAAGAGGATTTGGCTCCTCTGATTGTTCATGTGACTCACATTTGCATCGAATATCTGCTGAGACACTCGAAGAAATAAGAGATGAGGCAAAAAAGAGAAACTGGCTCGCATATTCCATGCCATGCGATAAGCAATGGGCAAATTCTTAATTCAATGAAGAATGGGTACAAATATCATAAATGATATTATAATATAGCATGTTGTAAAGCTCGAGGCAGGAGATATATTATCATGTTCTCTTCCAAAATCGAGCGCCTTGAAAAGAAGATCAAAGAAATCAACGCGATCAAGAGTGAGTACAGGGCAATTATAGATGATGCAGAAAAAAGGATGAAGGAAAAAAGGATTAACAGAGAAGAATACGAGAAAATTAGGGAAAAAAACGAGGAGAAAATCGAAAAACTTAATGAGAAAATCAAGGAACTCAGATCACTTATTAAAGATTTGAAGGAATCCTAAATCATCGGAATCAATGCGTACAAATGATGCATCGCGTTATTTTACCTTCAGATTTTATCGATTCATAATGGTGATGTATTTTCAATTTTTTGCTGATATTTGATAAATTATTTATCGTTATTCCCTCATAAACACATCGCTTGAGGGAATAAGCTATGCTGGTGGATTCCTATGGTCGCGAGATCACCAACTTGAGAATTTCCGTTACGCAGCGTTGCAATCTTAATTGTTTTTACTGCCACAGGGAAGGTGAGCAAAAAGCAGTCGGTGAAATGTCTGCCGGTGAAATATCAAGAATCTGCTCAATTGCATCGAAGCTTGGCATCAAGAAGCTCAAGATAACTGGTGGCGAGCCATTGATGAGAGACGATATCGTTGACATCATTTCTAAGTGTTCTAATTATTTTGAGGAGATTTCAATGACAACAAACGGCACGCTCCTGGCCTGCTTAGCGCCAAGATTGAAAAGAGCAGGATTGTCTCGCGTTAATGTGAGTTTAGATACGCTCAATCGCTCAGTTTATCGTAAGATTACGGGGCAGGATCTGCTTAGTGAAGTGCTCGATGGCATTGGCAAATCAATCGAGGCTGGATTAACTCCTGTTAAGATCAATACTGTAGTTATGAAGGGAATCAACGAAATGGAAATTGATGAACTAATGAAGTATTCTAAAAGTGTTGGAGCAATTCTTCAGCTTATTGAACTTGAAACACAAAAAGAAAGGGTTAATGAAAGATTCTTCAAGGACTATTACTGTAGCCTTGAGCCTATAGAAAAGAGACTAGAATCCATCGCACTAAAAATTGTAGCACGCGATCTTCATAAACGAAAGAAATATTATTTGCCCGAAGAGGTAGAAATTGTAAGGCCCATGCACAACACAGCTTTTTGCGCTCACTGCCACCGCCTTCGAATAACCTCTGATGGTTATCTAAAACCATGCTTGCTCAGAGAGGATGGAAATGTTGATTTGATATCTGCTTTGAGAAGAAACTCGAGTGATGATGAATTAATTAACCTATTCAAAATTGCAGTCGCGAAGAGGGAACCATATTGGAGATGATGACTTGATTGTTGCTATCGTAGGAGAATCTAACTCAGGCAAGACCCACCTTTTGGAGTATTTAAGCGGTGAGTTGACTTCTAGAGGTATAAAAGTGTCGTCAATCAAACACGTACATACCAGAGATTCTCTTGTTCCTCAAGGAAAAGATACTACACGACACCTCAATGCTGGTAGTTCTCCGGTTTTAGGCATATCCCCAAATGAGACGGTGCTCTATTACAACAAATCACTTGAGCTTGACGATGCTTTTTCTCTATTGCAAAAAATTGCTCAGCCAGACATCATTCTTGTTGAAGGATTTAAGAAATCTAAAATTCCAAAAATAGTCATAGGTAACGCAGATGCAGAGGAGCCAATTCTTTTACGATGCAAAGAAGCAACAGACTGTTGGAAACGCGCGATCGAATTGATTGAAAATGAAATTAAAATTGAGCGTATTCTCCGCACCTTGCCGCAGCTCAATTGCGGTAAATGTGGGCATCAAAACTGTAGTGAGATGGCAAGTGCAATTGCGGCAGGCACGGATCTAATAGAGAACTGCCGCAACCGTGCGGAAGTATTGGTAAGACTTTACGCTGATGGAGAGGAGATTCCGCTCAATAGATTTGTCTCAAACCTGATCTCTAACATCGTTGTTGGAATGGTTCAATCTTTAAAGAGAGTCGATTCGCCGAAATCAATCATAATCTCAATTCAAGACAAAAGTGTCAGGAAAAATGAGAAGATGCAAGAGGATTGATGTATTTGCAGATTCATAATTCGTGAAATACAAGTTCATTCGAAGATCTTGGATTCTGGGTCGAACTCTAAAGTGCTGATTAGAGTCTATATTTCCAACAATTCTTTCTTCGCGGCAATCTGTTTCAGTATAATCTTGTTGCATTCCGGTTGCTTTAATACGCTTCTAGTGAAGTTTCGTTTTTAATTGACTACGTAATTTCTAATCTAATCACTTGGAATCGCGGTCCATTGCATGTGATCCATCAATAGTGATGGTTTCATCAGGATTCTTCGAGCTAATCTATAAATATGGCGTGAGAGGTAGTAAATATTGCCCAAAGGCGGAATGCACAAGGGGAAAACGGATATGAAACATCGTCTTTGGACGGTGCGACATATCTGGAACCCATCTGCGGCGAAAGCCGTAAACCGTTCCTCATCCCTGGTTGCCATGGCCCCAGGTTGAGCAACGGATATGTTGCATGTGATCCGCCTCTCGAGGTGGAACATTGCAGCAAAGATGGGCAATCGGTTGCGCCTCTCACCAGTGGCTTTACGGAGTTGCTGGTGAAAGCGGTAGCCGGTAAGACGCCCGGTGCACCGTAATCTTTGGGCAGGATTTTTCTTTCTCCTACATGCTAATTCTACGTGCTAAGTGTCGATTTAGGCGATCAAGATTCTAGCGGAAATCTGTTGTCTTGATGTCAATTCTTCATTGAGTTCGGAATATCCCATTATTTGCGTGGTAGATTTAAAATAGCACGAAAGGTTATCGCTTCCAAATCCGAAAATCTATCCATGTGGAGGACGGTCAGATGGATTCAGAAAGGAGCGCAAAATCGGAAGCGGTCCTGCGATACGTGAAAAAGCTTGAAGATGCACTGGGAAAGGACAATGTAAAGACGAGTGAATTTGAGAGGCTACTTTACAGTCATGACCTCGCTCCTCTTCCAAAGGAGGCTCAATTGGCTTTTAAGAACATACCTGATGTTGTAGTTAGACCACGCTCGACGGAGGACGTACAGAAAATTGTTAGGATTGCAGCTGAAGAAGGCGTTCCCGTTACACCAAGAGGAAGTTCGACATGGGGCTTAGGAGGCAGTGTTTCCGCTTTTGGTGGGATTTTGATCGACATGAGCGGAGGCATGAATAAAATCTTGAAAATCGACAAGGAGAATCTCTGCGTAACAGCTGAGGCCGGTGCCACGTGGAAACAAGTGTACGACGCTTGTATGAGTAAGGGTCTTCTTCTCGGATCATATCCAAGCAGTTTCCCAAGTGCCACGCTCGCAGGTTGGATTTCTACTGGGGGCATAGGTATAGGCAATTACAAGTACGGTTCTGCTGGCAACAATATAAGAAATATGGAAGTTGTCATGCCAGATGGAAATATAATTAATACTGGCTTTGACGAGCTCTGTGATAACAGCTCTGGATACAACCTCAATTGGTTGATTGTTGGCGCAGAGGGTACCCTTGGAGTTGTTACAAAGGTCACTTTTAAGCTGTATCCGGCCCCAGAACTTATGAAGCCAGTATCATATGCAATGGACGACTTGATTTCAATCGGTCCCGCGCTTATGGAGGTGTGCAGATCTCGAATTGAACCACTTCATATTTCATTCGGTGATAGGAAGCATTATGAGTTGCTCAGGAAGGCAGGGAAGCATGCTCCTGAGGTGGGAAGCATGCTCAGCTTCACGCTTGAGGGCGACAGCGAGGTTGTCAAGCACGAAGAACAAGTTCTCGATAGGATTATGGAAGCTCACGGCGCGAAGAAAATGCCAGATGAAGTCGCCATACATGAGTGGGAAGAGCGTTGCTATGAGTACAGATCTAGAGAAATTGGTGTGGGTGAAATTCCTGGAGAGGTTGTTGTTCCATTGAGGGAATTTTCCTCGATGGCTAAAGCGACATATGATTTGATGGAAGCAATGAAGATGGAAGGTGCTGTCATAGGTATAATGGCTGACAGAAACACTGCGATGTTCATGCCATATTATCTCTTTGATTCTGAGAGTTTGGTAAAAACGATGACGTCACTGGCTTTCAACAAAAAGTATTCAGACCTTGCATTCCAGCGGGGAGGCAGACCCCTTGGGTTTGGCATGTTCTTTGCATCGAATCTTAGTATAATAAGGGGAAATAGCGTTAAATACATGAAGGCAATAAAAGATGCCCTCGATCCCAAGGGAATCATGAACCCTGGCAAGCTTTTTGAAACTGTGACTCGTCAAGGTATTCATGTTCATCCTACTTTATTTGAACTTGGAATGGATGCTTTGGCGATAGCGAAGAAGGCGCTTCCGAAGGATCAGGAAATAAATGCAAAAGCAAAGCAATATGAAATAGAAAGGCTTGAAAAAGAAAAGAAGGGTTCTCACTAATTGAGACAAATCATTTCAGAAATTTTGACGGATCGGCGTCAAATTTCTTCTTACAGCCAGGTGCGCAAAAATAGTATTTCTTTCCTTTATATTCTGACACCCATTTCGCAGTCTTTTCATCGACATCCATTCCACACACGGGATCCTTTGCCATTTTTTCCATCACCTCCCTTTTCTTATTTCAGGAACATACCTCCGAAGCATGAGAGCGTTTGAAACGACTGATACAGAGCTCATTGCCATGGCCGCCGCAGCAACTACGGGCTGTAGCAGTATTCCAAAAAAAGGAAAAAGCACACCCGCAGCGATCGGAATCCCGGCGGTATTGTATGCGAAGGCCCAAAATAAGTTTTGTCGGATCTTGCTCACTGTTTTCTTGCTGAGCTGAATTGCAGCAACGACATCGTTTAGATCATCTCGGATCAGAACGATGTCGCCCGTTTCAATTGCCACATCCGTACCACTTCCAATGGCAATTCCTACATCAGCTTGTGCGAGTGCCGGTGCATCATTTATACCATCGCCGACCATCCCAACTACATTTCCTTCTTTTTGGAGTTTTGCAATTTCTTTTGCTTTGTCGTTCGGAAGCACCTCGGCCAGTACTTTTGTGATTCCAAGCTTCCTTGCAATGGCATTTGCCGTTCTCCAGTTGTCTCCGGTGATCATTGCCACGTCGATTCCCATCTCCTTTAATGCCGACACCGCACCAGCAGAGCTTTCTTTCAATACATCTGAAGAGGCAATCAGCCCCCTAATCTCGCCATCAACGGCAAGAATCATCACAGTTTTTCCATCATTTTCTAGAGCTTCCAGGCGTTCTTCGATCTTGCTCGTTTCCACGCCACTTTCCTTCATATGTTTCCTATTTCCCAGCAAGATTCGGTGACCTTCGAAGGTTGCAATGACACCTTTACCAGGTACCGTTTGAAATCCATCAGCATGAGCTATTGTGATGGACTTCTCGACCGCATACTTAACAATTGCCTCCCCGAGGGGATGTTCTGAAGCCCTCTCGGCAATCGCAGCATATTTGACAATTTCATGCTCTTCCCCAGAGATCGGAATCACATCGGTCACCTGGGGACTTCCGCGAGTTAATGTGCCAGTCTTGTCAAAAACAATGGCATTGATTTTCCCAGCGAGTTCAAGCGCTTCGCCACCCTTGATTAAGATTCCATATTCAGCTCCTTTACCTGTGCCGACCATGATTGCAGTAGGGGTAGCTAAACCAAGTGCACAAGGACAAGCAATGACGAGCACGGTTATGAATATTGAAAGCACCAGTGCGAATCTCGGCATATCGAATTCGAACATGTCGTATCCAATAAAAAACCAGAAAAGTGCGCTTCCAATTGCAATCAAAATAACGACAGGTACAAAGTAAGACGAAACTCTATCAGCAATCCTTTGAACTGGTGCCTTTGAACCCTGAGCTTCTTCAACGAACCTGATGATCTGTGCGAGGACTGTATCCCTTCCAACCCTTGTTGCGCGGACTTTCAAAAATCCATTTTTGTTAATAGAGCCTCCGATGACTTCGTCTCCTATTTTCTTCTCCAAAGGCATGCTTTCACCTGAGATCATCGATTCATCGACAGAGGAGTACCCTTCGATTATTACGCCATCGGATGCGATCGACTCGCCCGGTCTGACAATAAAAACATCTCCCACTTGAAGTTCCTCAACAGGTATTTGAAATTCTTGATCCGCGCGCACTACACTAGCCATTTTCGGCTGGAGATTCATGAGTTTTTTGATCGCCTCGGAAGTCTTCCCTTTCGCCTTTGCTTCGAGATACTTACCAAGGAGAATCAATGAGATGATAAGTGCAGATGTGTCAAAATACACGTGGCCAAATGGCACAATGCTTGGTAAGAATACGGCCGCGACACTGTAAAAGTAAGCGGCAGACGTCCCCATGGCGACAAGGGTATCCATGTTCGCCCTTTTATTGCGCAAAGCTCGATATGTACCTACATAGAATTGATGGCCAGCTATAAATTGGACGGGAGTTGCAAGTCCAAAGAGTATAATTTTGCTGGCATTCATCATACTCTCGTTCATTCCAAGAGCTGAAAAATCCATGACCATTGTAAGAAGAAAAGTCGGGATACTCAAAGTAAGGCTGAAAATGAGAAGCAATTTCTGTCTTCTTGCCTCTTCTTCCCTCACGGATTTCTCTCTTTCGGCTGTTTCGGTTTCTAGTACTTCGTATCCGGCCTCTTGTATTGTCTTCTTAATGTCCGTTATTCTTACGTATCTGGGATCATAAATTACCCGTGCTCTTTCGGTCGCGAGATTCACGGTGGCATCATGAACGCCTTCAAGCCGGAGAAGCGCCTCTTCGATCGTTTGCGCGCATGTCGCACAAGTCATTCCTTTGATTGCCAGAGTAATGTCATTTAATGCGACATCGTATCCTGCCGATCTTATTGTACTTCTAATGTCGTCGAATCTTACTCTTTTTGGATCATATGCGATGTTCGCACTCTCTGTTGCCAAATTCACGCTAGCTGAATCAATGCCTTCGATTTCGGATAATGCTTCCTCGATTGTTTGAGCGCAGGTGGCGCATGTCATTCCAAGGATTGGAAATGTTGCGGTTTTCTTTTCGTTACTAATCGTGTTATTCGAAAGTTTATCTTCGTCGTTTTCATTTTTCATAATAATTGTTAATCTTAGGATAAAATGGGATATTAACCTTTACGTCAATGGCAAATCAAGCGTCCGAATCTGCGGTGTTCGTCCTGGCGATCAAATCAATTTCGACTCTCGCACCTAAGGGGAGCTGCGAAACACACACCGTTGTTCTTGCGGGAAAATCCGTCGAAAAGAATTGTCGGTAGACTTCATTCACATCCCTAAAGTACTCGAGACTGGTCAAGTATATCGTTGTGCGGACTGCTCTATCAATAGACGATCCCGACGCCTCCAATATGGCCTTTAAATTCTTGAGGGTTTGTCTCGTTTCGTCGGAAACACTTGTGTTCACCAGTTTGTTGGTTTTTGGGTCAAGGCCGATTTGACCTGAACAGAAGATAAATCCGTCTACGATAACTGCTTGTGAGTACGGTCCAATTGGTTTGGGTGCTGATTCAGAAGATACGATCCTTTTCATAATACATCAATAATCCATTTTCTATTTAAGAAGTTCAGCATTTTTTCTCATTAGTATATCGAGCAAAGCTGGTAGATCTACTACACTGTTAATAACTGTCATGCAACCCACCCCACTCCACTGTTCGATGTTGAAAGCACCGGTTAAGACTCCCACGAACGATGCACCGGCATCAATTGCACAAAGATAATCTATTTGATGATCCCCGACTAATAAGCACTGGGACGGATGGATACCCAGCTTCATCGCCATTCTCCTCAACGCAATTCCGTTAGGTTTTGCCTCTTCATGAGGAAAATCATCCCTACAGATGACACCGTCAAAGAGCATCAATTGAAGACCTGCGATCTGACATGCCATTTTCAGATATCTCCTAGATCCCCTTGTCAATACTCCGATTCGAAATCCTTTATCCTTAAGGACATTAATGGTCTCCGGCACCCCATGAATAAGTTTCGTTCCGTTTACGCTTTCAAGTTCGGATTCCAATAAAGCTTCTTCCACAACTTGATCGATTTCATCCAATAAGCTAGATTTATTGGCTTGTAGCATCTTTTCTCTTACGTTTTTTAAATTAAACGCAATTGTTTCTTCCCAATTCAAAAAGCGTTCATTTACGCCAATATTGATTAATCTCGAAAATACTTTCTGTTTCATTGAAGTAAAATCAATTGCACTTTTCACAAGAGTGCCATCAAAATCGAAAACAATGGCCAAAATTGGTTCTTGCACCAATTGAATACACCCTCTCACTAAGATTTTCCTATTTTGAGATGCCTGTTTTTTGAATTTTTTAAATCTTTCTGCTTTTTTCCATACTCCACCTCACAATTACGCATATAATTTTCTGATCTAGCCCTTGCCGTCTTATCGTTCAGAATTCCTCGATTACCGTGAGCGTCTCTGTGTGGACAACACCTGGCAATGCGCCAATTTTGTACAGTACTGTTTTTCCAAGAGATTCAACGCTTTCTCCTTCGATCTTGGCAATAAGATCGTAATCGCCAAAAAGCGGATAAACTTCAACAACTTCATTCATTCGTTTTAATTCAGAATATATTTGATGATCCTTTTGAGGTGCCGTAATAATAAGAACATAAGCAATGGCCATCAATTAACCCCCTACTTGTATCGACGTGTCAATACTTATCGCTATCGTTCATGCGCCTGTTTGGACTCTATAGGAAATTGTCAATCTAATTTTCTCGAACTCTCTCAATGTACCACTTAGCTGTTTTCTTTATGCCCTCCTCGAGTGTGGTCTTCGGCTCAAATCCCAATTCTTCTTTCGCCTTTTGAAAATTAATTAATGGATAATCCTTCCCAAAGAGCTTGATCACAAATGGCGATACAATTGTTTCAATGTCTTTTCGCATAATCGCTGCCTTGATTTGAGTCATTTTAGCCACCGTCATTGAGAGTGCGTAACCGTAGTGATGATATTCTACTTCCTTGCCCAATTCTCTAGAAATTAAATCGTAGATTAGCTTAAGGGACGCCTCCTCCGCTCCGTTTATGTTGTACGCGCTTTGCGTGACCATTTCTAGAGTACTTGCGGCGATAAAGGCATCAACAAGATCTTCAATGAATATAAGGGGAAATCTAGTTTTCCCGCTACCTACTAACATGGCAGGCCCCTCATCGATCGCTTTGAACCAATGATACGCTGCCGTATAATCTCTTGGGCCGTAAATGACGCCAGGCCTTAATGCAATACCCTCGACTCCAAGTTCTTGGCATTCCTTAAAGAATATTGTTTCGGCCTCTGCTTTCGAGCGACAGTAGTTCTCTCTCATCGACGGTCTTATCTTTTTGAGTGCGTCTTGATTAATCTGGCCTTCAGGTCCAGTAACAGCGAGCGAGCTAGCATAAACAATTCTTTTCACATCTGCTTTTGATGCGGCGATTGTAACATTCCTCGTCCCCTCAACATTCACTTTGTAAAGATCTCTATACGGCGAGTTATATTTCACAGCACCAGCGCAATGAAAAATTGTATCGACACCCCTCGCTGCTTCAATGATGCTTTCAAGATCTAGAAGATTTCCGTGATATTTCTCAAAATGCAGGTGCTGCAATTCCGAGAAATCGCTCGTTTTTCTCGCCAGAACTCTCACATCTTCATTCATTTTGCACAATCTCTCAAGTACGTGGCCGCCTAAGAAACCTGACGCACCAGTAACAAGGCTCACCATAAGCAGGGTGAAGGCAAACATATTTCAAAAAGCTATCGAAATGGCGAGGATTGATCAATAGATCAGGGTTCAAAACATTTGATTTTTATTATTCAAAGGTATTAAGAAAAAATGCGCCGTATATTAATATTTATACTTTACTGTAGCATGCTCAACGATTTTTTATATATTATTTTCGGCAACCATCTATCAATCGTTGAGGAGGGTTGCGATGAAAAAGCGTCTGATGGCGATCTTTTCGACAGTTGCATTGTTTGTGGCTGCATGTGGGGTAATGCTCTCCATTCTTGTTCCACTGAGCATACCTGGGAATGATCCGCATAAGATTCTCAGCGGGGGATCATTGGGTATACCTGGAAACGATCCCCATAATTGGATTAATGATACAGGCCCCGGTTTGATTTCAGAGGCTAGCTATTGGGCAATACCGGGAGATGACCCACACAACTGGCAACCGCTACTAGAAATCCAAGTACTTGGCATCCCCGGGAATGATCCACATTGAGTTTTTTTTCTTTTCTTATCTTCATTTTATTTATTATTTATGGATACGGAGAGTTGTGCATAAAAGTTTGTGCGATTAAGCATCACGTTGAGGAATTTGTTTCAGATTCTACTTTGGCCAGAAAACTAGATGGCAATAGTCCAAATGTAGCTTCAATTTCTTTTTTCAAATTGTCATATCCATGCATTGATGCAAGCTCATGAGCTTCACTCAGAAAAAGGCGGGCACTATTATAATCTTTATTTTCGATGCATACTTGACTGATTTCGAACAACCAATTGCTGAGTTTCAACGGCACACCAAGAGGTCGCAATATGTCCAAAGCTCGGATGAATTCTTCCTTTGCCCAATTCCATTCACTTTTGTTCACATAGAGATATCCTCGATAAAGACGCATCGTTGCCATCATGATCTTGTCATCGATTTTCTGGAAAATCTCAATTGCCCTTTTCAAGGCCCCTTCGGCCTTCTCAAGATCGCCAATTTCAATGTATAATGCTACAGCATTCGATAATGCATACCCTTGAGTGTTAATATCCCCAGATGAATTTGCAAGATCAATTGCCTTGTTATTAATCTCAAACGATTTCTCATATTGGTTTGTGAATCGATAATCATTTCCGAGGCTTGTGTAGACTTTAGCGAGTTCTTTTGCATCACCCGTTTTCCCAATTATTGCGATTGCCTTTTTCTTAAATTCGATCGCTTTATCATAATCTAAAAGTTGCCCATAGACGCGACCAAGGCCGTATAGAGCCTTCCCAAGTCCAATATCTTCTCCAATTTGCTCAGATATCATTTTTGCCTTGGAAAAAAAGGTTATAGCTTCACTATACTGACCTCTTCTCTCGGCGATTCCTCCCAAATCGTAATATACCGTAGACAGCAAATAATTATCCCCACTTAACAGTCCAATCATCAGGCTTTTCTCGAGCATTACTTGTGCTGATTGGAACTCAGTTTTTCTTAAATAAAGCGAGCCTATCCTTCTATAAATCTCACCTAATTTTCTTTTTCCTAGTTCTGTCTCATCAATTTTCAAGAGACCTTCATAAGTCTTGAGTGCAAGGTCCCATTCACCCTGTAATTCTAGTATCTCTCCGTGTATCAAAAAAAGATCTACCCTATCCTGGATGCTGGTTTCAAGATGTTGTGAAACGATTTTCTCGACGAGGGGGGCCATATTTGATGCGAGTCCCTTAGATATAATCTGCCTACCAGATCCCACGGCTATTTGCAGGGCTGTCCTCCAATCACCCGACATCACACTGTGGTAAAGAGCTTCGACCAAAGAAAGTCCCGAAGATGTATCAGTCAAGTAAAAACGGGCGGCAGCCTTATGGTAGATTGCTTTCTGCCTTGGTGTGAGCCTAGAGTAAAAGAAATCTCTAAGAAGATCGTGCATTGCTACCATTCTTCCCATTGATTCCTGCAATAGAAATCTCGAGAAGAGATCATCCAATGCGTCGTGATCAAATACAAAATCATTATAACGCATAGTAAGTGAATCAATCCCGGATTCTTTTGCAATGAATTCTTCCACCATAAAAAAAGCATCGACTGGTACGGGATATCTGAAAACAGATGCTATTTCCAGTATTCGCCGCTCTGCAAGGTCCAAAGTCGAGTAGACCTCCTGTTCTAAAAACATCCTCATGTCTCTCTCAGAAGTAGCATTCGCTTTCCTTACCAATTCCAAGAAGAAAGGGTGCCCCTTTGTCGCCTCAATCAGTTCATCAAAATTACGTTCGGGTATAGACCTGCTTCTAAGTAGCTGAATGCAGCTCTCTCTATCAAGCCCCTCAAGCGCGATTTCATCTACTAGTCCTGAGATGACGTCCCCTCGCGAATAAAAGGATGGTATTATACGACTTGTGCAGGCAATTTTCACACCTTCCATATGTTCGAGAATTCTTACCATGGCTCGAAGAAGCTCTAAAACTTTTGAATCTGCCTTATGAACGTCATCCAAAAAAATGAAAATATTTGCATTCTTGAAATCACTTTCTAAAATATGGCATACCTGTCCGATTGTAGGATTCTCTGTCTGAGTAATGAGGCGTTCCAGTCCCTTTTTACCAAGCTGTGAGAGAAACTCAGCAAGCGGACTAAGAAACATCCTTGGAGATGTCCATTCGGTCAATCGATACCAAAAAGCATTGGTTCTTGTTCTCACGTCTAAAGCAAACTTTGCGAGAAGTGTCGTCTTTCCAATACCAGGTATCCCATATATCACCGCAATTTTCTTATCATCTGAGTTCAAGAAATCCTCAAGCCTTTTTAGTTCGTTTTTTCTTCCAACAAAAAATCTTACTGTAGGCTTCTTGTCTGTAAAGTCTACGAATTTTCTTTCTTCTTTCACTTTCATTTCGTGGAAGGATAAACAGTTAAACGTGCCTCTGGTAATGCAGAGTGCGAGCTCGAGAAGGGAATAACTTTTGGGCAGGAGGGAATTAAGGTTTCCGACAGTGTTAGAAATTTCATTGCCATTGAAATCAATAACGGTGATGCGAGTGTTTTCAATTTCTTCCTTTAGTGATAACGCCTTCTTGAATCCATTTGGAGTTAGTGAATAAACATTACGAATACTTGGCAATCCCTTAACATGCTTTTTTTTGATTTCTATATCTCCATCCGCTGCAAGCGCAGCGACAATCTTTGATACGTTGTTCCTTCCAATACCAGTCGCAACCGCAATCCCCTCCTGGGTTACGGAGGGAGGGGCAGTATCGTCTTGTTGATATCGATAGTATGTGAATAAATGAAGAAGTATCTTCTCCTCATTGCTGAGAAACCACTTTCGATTGCAGCGGTGGATGGAACGACTCACATAATTCTATTCTCGTATCGTAAAAAAAAGTTTCGCATCTAGCGATTCAAAAGAAAAATAGCATGCTCAAATTGAGTTTATATATCATCAAATGAAGAGCGTGTATGATGAAAAATGTAACAGGAGGACAGTTCATGCGTGATGTCAAGAAATTATTTAAGATATCGGTTGTTCTCGAAAGTTACCCAAGAAAAGGTTTTCAAATGCTTGGACAACTAAATTGCCTTTACAAGCATGGACTATGCATAACTAGGCTTCATCCAGAATATGTAAGTTCAAAGTACAACCTTAAGAATATGGAGTATTACTGGCTCAGCTGTTGCAAAGGTAAAAAAGTAATTTCTCCAAAATCAATTTCGCATATGATAAGAATAATCAAATTATGGTTGAGAAAAAATGGAAATTCATTGGTATTTATGGATGGCATAGAATATTTGCTCATATGGAACGACCTCGGGAGAGTGATGCACGCGCTTGAAGAGATAAATGCAATCCTTATTAGTGCAAATTCAGAGATGCTGATTTGCCTAGATCCACTGACTCTAGAACAACGAGATGTTGAAAAGATTATCTCTGTTATGGATGTGAAGAGCTTTGACGAAGTTACTAATGTCGTGGCGGAAACAAAACCTCAGCAAATCTCCGAATCTTTGCAAGAGAACACTGGTCAAACAGTCGAGGGTCTACCGAGATCACAAGAATTGCATGCGATTCCATGACAGCATCATTGAGATGCTCTATGAATATTTGTAACTGTGAAAACTGATTGAATAACGAAAGATATTCAAGACCATCAAGAAGTACTGTTGCGGAGGAATTTACTCTCATAAAAGTACTAGCTCTATTGACGATACGACCGAGCTGGTGAGGAGCCATGTTCTTATTGCCGGGTCTTTCGCTGAGCCAAATCGTATCCTCTATCTCTCTTCCTATTTTTTGTTTCAAAATATCCGGGTGTAACCGGGAAATAAACATGATCTTTTTGTCAGTTCTTGAGATTGAACTTGCAATTTCATAGAACTTATCTTGGCCCTCGTCTATTATTAGATAGGTTCTTGATTCTTCAAGTTCAATATATTCATCACTAAAGGGTATTCTCAGATATCTGATCCTTCCTTCAGGGCAATTTTCATGAGCTGTGCTGAGCAGCTACTTCACCAGCCTTTTTATTTTGATACTTTTATTTTGATACTATTTCATAGAATATTATTATCATGTATGCAATATATCCTATTCATAAGTTTTCTTCCATGGTATTTGTATACTGCTTTTGAGATTTAACCAAAAAAGCGAAAAGGTCGATATAAGCGAAGGTTGACAGTTGCTTAAAGAATGAAAAATTATTGTAGATACTACCATAATGAGAGAGGCAATATGCTGCTGCAGTCTTCTCAGCGCTTTCACTGATAACTAAGATTCGTGATGATTGAGACTGCAATGGAAAAACATTGAAAGATAGCGGAGAACGCTAAGATCCTTTGCAGATAATTCTAATTATGTGGGTATATGCTCTTATGTACAATCAATTGCGAAGTCGTCGACTGATTTCAACTCGCTATAGCATGTACCTTTTTTATATGATACCGCCTAATGTAGCGTTTCCAATAGTGTTCTAAGATGATAAAAGAAAGGTTTAGATTCAGCTCATCAATATGAATTAGAAATAAAAAGAGTTATAAGAGTTATTACGAATTATTCATTTTTCCAGACAGATAACTCGCGTAACCAGCAAGGTCGAGCAAACCATGTCCTGAGAGATTGAAAACTATGACCTTCTCCTCGTTTCTCTTCTTCGCTTCCAATGCAAGATCAATTGCCGCTTTAATTGCGTGGTTAGTTTCAGGTGCTGGTATTATGCCTTCAGTTCTCGCAAAGGTTACACCAGCAGCAAATGTATCTCTTTGATCGTAAGCAACAGGTTTAACGATGCCACGCTTGACCAAGAGGCTAACGCTTGGAGCCATTCCATGATAGCGAAGACCGCCAGCGTGAATCGGCGATGGAACGAAGTCATGTCCAAGTGTATACATTTTGATGAGAGGAGTCATTCCCGCAGTGTCGCCATAGTCATATTCATATTTTCCAGCAGTGAGCGATGGGACCGATCTGGGCTCTACCGCAATAAATTCTGTATTGACCTTCCCTTTCAATCTTTCGCCTACGGTGGGAAATGCAAAACCTGCAAAATTGCTACCTCCACCTACACACCCTATCATGTAATCTGGTTCTACGTCGAGCATCTTTAACTGCTGCATAACCTCCTGCCCAATAACAGTCTGGTGCAGCATCACATGATTGAGAACGCTTCCAAGACTGTATTTGGTATTTTTACCCTTAATTGCAGCTTCAATTGCCTCAGAAATTGCTATTCCAAGAGACCCTGGATGATTTGGATTTGTTTTGTTTAAACTTCTGCCATAATCCGTTTCCATGCTTGGGGATGGGAAAACTTTCGCTCCGTAGGTTTCCATGACATGCCGCCTGTATGGTTTCTGTTCATAACTAACGCGAACCATGAAAACAGTGCATGTCAGGTTAAAAATAGAGCAGGCAAGACTAAGAGCCGATCCCCATTGACCGGCGCCAGTTTCTGTCGTGAGGTTTTCTGTGCCATCCTTCATGTTAAAATATGCTTGTGCCACAGCAGTGTTAGGTTTATGACTACCGCAGGGACTCAGATCTTCGCGCTTAAAGTAAATCTTCGCGGGGGTTCCTAGAAACTCTTCCAATCTTCTTGCTCTTTGGAGAGGTGTGGGACGGCCTAGGAGGATGTAAGCATCTCTAACCTCATCTGGAATATCGATATATCTTTCTTGTGAAACCTCCTGTCTTATGAGGCTTATAGGAAAGATTGCCTTAAGATCGTCCTGACTTACAGGCTGCATTGTAGCCGGATGAAGTGGCGGAGGCAGAGGTTCCGGAAGATCTGCCGCTATATTGTACCATTTTCTTGGTATGTCTTCAAGCCCTAATATTACTCTCGAATTATCAGCTTTGCAATTCATGAGAATGCCGTTATAGGTTGTTGAATATATAACAATTTTGTGAATGAATGTACCAATATGTACATTGCGCATTTAAATATTAATCCTAGGAATATTCGAATGTTTTCAAAGTAAAGCAAACATAGAACTACGAGCTAAATACTCTATTGAAAAGATTCTTGATGGAAATGAATTTATTATTGACCTGATGTTATAATAACATCTGGGGTGAAAATCTATGTTAAATGATCAACTCGCAGCATAGGATTCCACGCTGATATCTGATAGCATATCGGGCCGCAATTTATTATTCATCAAAATTCGCAATGTAATTGCATTAAGAATTGCAAAAAAATGCGCGGGTCTGGAATAAAGGAAATCCCATCAATGATAATCTCAGCCACGATGCTTCATAAGTTCGAAATTCCGCAAACACTGCAAACAAAGCCCCCTTCCTCGACCCTCAATATTCCGCCACAATCTGGACATAACAAGCTTGAAGTCGCTGAAGTGAGTACTTGTCCGGGTTTTGACCCCTCTCTGTAAATCGTTATACCTTTGCATTTGAGTTTGTGTGCTAGTTCAAAAATTTCCCTAACCTTCTTGGGTGTGCTATTAGACGACATATTAATGGTTTTTGAAACAGCATTATCAACGTATTTCTGAAAGACGGATTGCATTCTAACGTGTTCTTCTGGTTCAATATCATGCGAAGTAAGAAATAATCTCCTAATATCTTCGGGAATTTCTTCAATATGTTGAATGGAAGTGGTTGATGCAATACGATTGATAAGCTCAGCACTATAGAAACCTCTTTTCTTGGCAATTTCTATGAATTCTGGATGAACTTCGCGAAGATGTTCACCTTCTAGTACATGCCTTATGAAATAGACCGCATAAAGTGGCTCTATTCCACTCGAACACCCTGCAATGATGCTGATTGATCCAGTTGGAGCAATGCTGAGAATCGTTGCATTTCTTCGGGGGCCTTTAAAAATGCTCTTTCCTATATTCGGGAAGCTGCCCCTCTCCTCTCCAATTCTTTTCGTTACCTCTTCACTCTTGTTCCTAATAAAACTGATAAGCTTCTCAGCGAACTCAAAAGATTCTTTCGATCCATATGAAATTCCTAATTTGATGAGCGCGTCTGCAAATCCCATGATACCTAGGCCAATTTTTCTGTTCCCCCTCGCGATCGCGCCAATTTGGGGTAAAGGATACTTGCTTGCATCAATGACATTGTCCAGGAAGCGGATGCCAACATCTACCAACTCATCGAGTCTGTTCCAATCAAATTCAAATCCGCCTAGTTGCTTTTTCGCTAGGCGGGCTAAATTTATGGATCCAAGATTGCATGCTTCGAAGGGCAGGAGTGGAACTTCACCGCATGGATTTGTCGCCTCAATTGGACCAAGAGCAGGAGTCGGATTCGAGGCATTTATCGTATCAAAGAATATTAAACCTGGATCTCCAGTTTTCCATGCGTAATATGAAATTTCATCCAACAATTCTGATGCACTGACTTCCGATACAGTCTTTCCTGTTCTCGGGTTTATCAGATCAAAGGTCTCGCCGGACTCCGCTTTTTTCATGAAATCATCAGTGACACTTACGGAAAGATTGAAATTAGTGAGAGATGTCAGATCTTCCTTCGCCTTAATGAATTTCCTGATGTCTGGATGATCAACCCTTAGTACCCCCATGGAAGCCCCTCTTCGCCGTCCTCCTTGTTTGATTGCCTCCGTCGCAGCATCAAATACTTTCATGAATGAAACGGGTCCAGATGCAACCCCTCCAGTCGACTTCACGATATCTCCCTCAGGTCTCAATTTGGAAAAAGAGAAACCTGTGCCTCCTCCACTTTGGTGTATAAGTGCCGCGAACTTTACCGCATCATAGATACTTTCAATGGAATCTTCGACTGGTATAACAAAACACGCAGCTAGCTGTTGGATTTCCGTGCCAGCATTCATTAGTGCAGGTGAATTGGGTAGGAACTCAAGGTTCCTCATCACTGAGTAAAATTCCTCAGCCTCCTTCTTGGGATCCCTGCCGTCATTATAAAATTTATTGACTGATGCAATGTTATTCGCGACTCTACGGAACATTTCATCAGGGGTTTCTATAACTCTTCCCGCCTCATCCTTTCTTAGGTACCTCTTTTCTAAGACTCTTAATGCGTTTTGAGAAAGAGCAGGAAATTTCTCTGAATTCATTTAATTAAATCCATCTTATACATGTTATATTAAATCTTTCTTCCTCAATAGGAATGAATTGCGCATTAGAGTTAGGCCAGATATCAATAAATTCAGATGAAACTAATCGTTCATCCATGCTTCTTCGATTTCATCTCAATCGAATTTCTATTCGTATTGGAGCTCGCCTCTTAATAAAATTTATTTCCTGGTATCGATTCTTAAACTTTCAGCAGGCAATTTTTCTTTGGCAATGCCCCAATTCTTCATGTGCTCGTCCAAAAGAAAAATGCTAGCAGCCAACGATACCAACTCATTATCTTCATCGGATACTTCTTGCTCGTTGATCTACTCGCGTAACAATTGGTATTAAGATAAATGAATTCCTATTATCACTGAAAATATGAATCATCTCCAAAAGTACACCTTCAAAGGATATGAGAGGCCAGATGGGACTACTGGGATACGTAATTTCATCGGTGTGATTTCAACAGTTGTTTGTGCAAATGAAGTAGCTAAGCGCATTGCCCGAAATAGCAGAGGTATTAAGGCATTCGCTCACGGGCAGGGTTGCGCGCAGACCAGTGTCGATCTCACAAGGGTTGAGAGGACACTTGGTTCGCTTGGACAAAATCCAAACATTGCTGGCGTAGTTCTTGTGAGTCTGGGATGTGAAAGCGTTAATGTTCAGAGAATCGCCGACTACATTGCAGATTCTGGAAAACCTGCGCATACTGTCACGATACAAGAAGTTGGTGGATTGAAGTCGGCGATTGAAATTGGGAGAAGATATGCGATCGAAATGTACAAAGAATTTAGCACGATGAAGAGAACTGAAACTGACGTATCTAATTTGGTTTTTGGAATCAAGTGTGGCGGCTCTGATACCACGTCTGGAATCGTTGCGAATCCTGCCTTGGGGTTGGCTGTTGATAAACTTCTCGAATGTGGTGCCACGTGCATATTTGGCGAATCAACAGAATTCATCGGCGCCGAGCATCAATTAATTGGTAGAGCCCATTCTGAAGAAGTAGGAAATAGAATGCTCGAAATGATTCTGGATGTGGAGAGGAGAGTGAAGGCAATCGGCGTTGATATGCGTGGAGGGCAGCCAACACAAGGTAACATTAAAGGCGGACTTTCAACGATTGAAGAGAAATCTCTGGGAGCAGCGATAAAAACTGGTAGCAGGAAAATTGATGCGGTACTTTCGTATGGAGAAAGGATTTCTCATAAAGGATTGATTTTCGTTGACTCGCCAGGTAGAGAACCCGAACTACTAACAGCTTTGGTCGCAGCGGGTGCTACGCTGATCGCTTTTACTACTGGACGTGGTGCACCCCAAGGATTTCCTTTCGTTCCAACGATTAAGATTACAGGGAATCCCTCAACGGCCCAGCACTTACGAGAGTTCATCGACGTGGATGTAAGTGAAATCATTAGTGGGGATTTGAACTTAGAAAATGCCGCTGCTCGGATAATCAATGAGGTTATTTTTGTATCTTCCGGAAAGCTCACCCAGGCAGAGAAAAATCGATACGAAGATTCGATGAATATTTACACTACGGGTCCAATTCTGTGATATTGGAAGGAATTCTGGGGTACTAAAATATATGAAAAACCGTCTGGTCTCTAATTTGCTCAAGTATTGCGAGTCTGTAACCTTTCTTCTGCTAATTACATTAATCTTTGACTATTAACATTTGCCGTAAGTCTAAAAGTCTCATTAACTGCGAGTCCTTGCGCATCAAGATTTCGTGAACTATGGATTTAAGATCCGCTCAATGCAAGAAGCGAGATCATGCAAGATGTTTGATTGGCTATAGCCTTTCCCGCCCCCGTTGCGCGATACGCTGTCGCAAGGCTATTGGGGTTGAAATCTCTACCCAAGTAACGAAATTTCCACATTCTGGAGCAAGCAATGATTTATGTCAATTAGTTCGAAACAATAATGAAAATTAATGTGCGACAATGTAATCACAATGAGAAAATGCTAATTCCTATGATTGCTTCTAGAAAGCTGCATTTAATCAAATAATCGATACTCATTTAAGTGCACAATCAATCTATTAATTTGACAGATTAATTATTGCGTTGAGAAATGTCAAATTCGAAAGTTATTCCCATATCCCCATTAGTTATCATGGTTCCTGAGATTGCAAAATGCATACTGATAAAATCGTATTACCTCTTTAGATTACTCGTCTTCACCCTTCTTAGCATCAGGAAATCTCTTTGCCGGCGATGGTTTAAGGATTTTGCTTCCTTCAGCAGTGATAAGCATATTTGTTAGCGCACTCAGTGAGCACAAAGTACCTCGACCTTGAATCGCTTCCTTTCCAGGCAAACGCGCAATGATTAACCCGTTTGCCGAAACCTCGATTTCTGTACCAATCTCACTAAGTCTGTGAAGAACAATATTTCCCATTGCACCCATGGATTTTTCCATCCAGCAATGCTTCATTGGACATAGATTGCAGTAAGCTTTAAAACGTTTTGCACCCTCTGGTGGAATAAACCCAGCCGCGATTTCTGCTTTTGTCGTGCTGTATGCAATACAACAACCAAGGACCCTGTCGGCGATTACTTTGTTACCTTCGAGGATGCTCGCCCTAACAGCTCCTCCCTTTGCCTCGTATCGATTCTCGACGCGCCTTTCATATTTCAATTTCCCGGTATTGCGTGCTCCTTCTAATTTCTCTTTTATAAAGGATGAAATTTCTGCACTTCTTGCCGCTGCTTTTACAATAGCGCAAGTCGGACAATAGGAGATTGATGAAGTAACCAACAGATCATTTTCTTTATTGAACATCTTTGCAATGACACCGAGCCCTTCTCTTCTGATAACTGTTCGTCCACCTATCTCATTCACAAACTGAAGAGCAAGGACTGATGGCGTTAGTACACGGCCATATCCAAAAATTTTCGCAACGGCATCGATTTCATCTTTGCGAGTTAATGCATCATGATGAAGGCGTTGCTTCAACGATTCTGGCACAAGACCTGCTTCAATTTCTGCAGCCAACACTGCTGGTGACCATACAATATCAAAACCCTCGCCAATTTTGTTACCCTCGTCGTCTTTTATTACAGCCTCAATTCCGTTCGGCTTCTCGAAGGCACAAACCATTCCACCCTCACTTGTAATCGCTTCAAGCGTGCCGTGGCAAATACCACAAGCTCCCTCAATTTCCCTCAACTTGGGTGTTTGTTTTCGTACTCTCTGTGCAAAATCCGTTGTCATCTGCGGCCTCTATTATTCCAGAACAGGCGGATTAAGTTTTCGGAGATCAATGGATAACTTAGGCATTGCTCGATACAACTTCGTCGGATATCCTTTGAAGCATGATCAAGTGGTTCTCAAATTGAGTCTTCGGGTCGAGGCTGATCATCATTGAAATGCCATGCTGATTCATTTTTCCCTGAAGTTTTTTCAATGTTTTGATCACGGGTATAAATCCGTTCCACATTTGGAGGATTTCTAAACCATTCAGGACAACGATACCGGATCTGTTCTCGGCTATGAATGATTCGACATGCTTTTCAAATGTTTTCAAATTCATTGGTGGAATGCAGTCGCCTCTTGGACGCGGATTAAGCCACCTTACGATCAATTTCTTATCATCGAAGCTAAGTTGGGTCTTTAATAAATGTGGAGCATTCTTTGATATGTAAAAAACTTTCTTGCCGAGCGTCAACTCCCTTCTCAAGATTTGATGGGTCCTGAGCGGTACTCTTTCTACAAACAAATAAGTCTTTCCATTGGAAATCATGCTTCTAAGTCCTCCTCAGATTACGTTAAATTTTCTCCGATATTACATCTTGCTAGCGAAAAAATTGGATTTCGTACGGCTAAATCGTTAAAAAAGCGAAACCGCAGGTCAATGATGCTAGGCGCTGAAAAATTGCGATGCTTTTTGTATTGCAAAGTGGAGAATCTAGTAGCTTAAGAAGCATCCGAATTCTGGTAATATCTGTTTAGAATGTTTGGGACGTCGCAGCTCTGCGTAATTGGAATCATAAATAAATGGATGACATTTAGTCAATTTTATCGTGTGTGGCTTTGTCTTTCCTAAAATTGTAAAATTTAGTTTTATCGGGCGGGACTATGAGAATTCGAGCTTTAGATAGTCTTCCATCTCATCTGTCCTTATATTCTTGTCTGGGCGGTGAAAACACATCGATGTTAATACAATCTTCCAGCGCAACAGTAGAATGCTCAACATTCGGGGCGATGAAATATCCATCACCTTTCGTCAGAACATATTCCTCTCCGCCAATGATCATGCGAAGTATACCCTCCGCTACGAAACCAGTTTGTTCTTGTGGATGCTTATGAAGTGGAAAAATTGCTCCCTTAGGCAGGAAGTATTCTATGATCTGAGAGCTATCCCCACATGCAATCATTCTTCTTTTTACACCTGTAACGGGCTCGGCAACACTTGCTTCGAGATATCTGAAGATTTTCATCGACAAATTCCTCCTTAATTGATTCTTTCACGATCCTGTCGCGCCAAGATTTCGACGATTTCTCCTGAACCAAATTGCCAGGTGAGGGTAGTAGGTCCCCTTCTGTTTCAGGCAGCATTCAACTAAGCGCCCTACCCGCTGGTCCTGAGTAGTCATCCCAGCTGTTTGGGCTTGCTCCGGTGGGGTGTCGCCGTTTCACCAAATCTTCGACCAACGTCATCGCCGAGCGAGTCATCCTCGGTCGAAGCTGTGTCGTTTCTGTGCCCTTGCCTGGGCTCTCGCCCAGCCACTTACGTGGCCCACCTTCTCTAGGAGGGGGAACCTTCCTCAGCGAAGGAATATATCCTTCACCGTCGGCTGCCCTCCCTCTCCTGGCAATTCATCGAGAACCTTACTAATATTTAATCATGTCCATTAATGAGAGAGATCTAGGACTTCGTACGTTGAGAAGCGAAAATTACATTCGTTAATAACATTCCAGATATCCTTTATCAATACAAGACGAATTTCCGAAATCTGCCAACATATTTTTTGATGATCAAAACCCGACCATAACAGGAGTTTTTCTCCTCACTTCCATGTGAATATATTTCACGATATGTACAAGATCTTATATGACATGCGAATTAATGTAGAGAATTAATCTAACTGGATCCAATTGCTTCTATGTTTCTACTTGTATGAGAAATACACAAGCGCAATCCGCTTCGCCATTCCTTCAAGGAGTGAAAGAAGGGTCCAAATGCGCAAGGCAAGTTCGTTGCAGAAAATGAACGACATGCGCTCATGTACTGCCATAGGCTTTATGATCTCAGCCAAATTTTCCCAATATTCGCGCTCTGCTTGACTAATATAACGTGTCAAAGCATCAGCGCATTTTAGAGCTGCTTTGCCATCTTTCGCCAACATGGCATCCCTGATATGGCCTAAAGAAAACTGGAAATGCCTAATATGTTCAAACATCGATTCCTTTAGGTGCTTGACCGACTCGGATAACGCGAAATTTTTTGATTCGATATGTTGTTGAATGTATTCTACTGGGTATCTCAATTCCTCGATTTCGAGTCCAAAGAAATCGCACACCAGTCCGATTATCGAATAAAACGTATCCCCAATCTTTTCCAGGTTATCCGCCAACGCCCAGAGTAGATTAATTTCAGTTGTCGTTTCAAGTTCTATATCAAATTTTGAGGCATTTCTCATGATTTGAAAAGCAATCCTGTCGATATCCTCCTCTTCCAATGAATACAGTAGTCTCAGAATATGAAGACCTTTTTCTGGATTTATATCAAAGTTCCGAAGGAGATCTGATAGGAGTAACCCTGCTTCATTAATCTTTTCAAAAAGAAGGCGCATAAGCACTCCAGTCTCATGCGAAAAAGATGTTCGGGTTGAATATGAATTTCCAGTCTCAGAAGAAAAATGAACGAGATTTTCATCCAATGCTCTAATTATCGATAGTGATTCTCCAATACTAGCATCGGAAAGAAAAGATGATTGAAGTACAAAATCATCTGCCCCATTGATGTAAGATGATAGGATGAACTCTCTTAATTCGCGCGATCCCATGTTATCAACATTTACTTCAATCCTTCTTCTGATCGAATTCGGAGCCAAAATAAGATAGTCACCCACATTAAACATTTTGATTTCTTTAGGCATTTCATGATCATCGTTCCAATTTCTTATCCATTTCTTAGGAAGGTAGACTGAATAGCCACCTGAACCTGCGCGTGTTAGTCTTTTAATTGATTTGATCTTCTTCTGATTCATTGCACTCGACCTTCAGTTATCTCGGATTGCATCGGTACCTGATAAATCGTAACCAGTTTTGCCAATTCCTCAAGCTTTGTGATAATGTCAGCAATTCTATGACCAATTGCTAATAAATCAGCAGTCTTCGGATAAGGTTCTTCTTTTGTTTTCTTTTTAAAAAATGAGTCGAGTTTATTATTCATATCATCAATGATTTTCTCCCGGAGTTTTACGAGATCTTCCTTCAATGCGAATGCCTCTAGTGGATTTTTATTAACGACGCATGAATAAATTTTATTAATATGTGTTTTGCATAAATCCAGATAAGCCATATAAAGCTTCTTTATAGCTTCACAATCACCGGATCGAACAAATTGAGTCGGAACAACATCTCGCATCAACACGTCCGTGGGAAAAGAGAGGCGCCTATAGTCTATTTCGTAGATGCCACAAACGCTTCGCACAATGCCGAAAACGCTATCACTCATGCTTTCTAGATAACTCACAGTGAGAGAGACAAAATGTAAATCTGATATTGTTTCTATAGGCATTTCAAATCGAGAGGCCTGCCGAAGAATTCTAAAAACCAGTTTATCGATATCCTCCTCAAGAAGTCTTAATATTTGCATGATGTGAAGCGATCTCCTCGCATTTCTGTCAAAGTATTCAATGAGTTCTTTCAAAAGCTGAAAGGCATCACCAAGCTTATCAAAGATCAAAGATCGCATGTGAACGAAGCTGGAATTGGTCCCTTCGCGCGGGTTGTCAAACTTAAGCTCTATTCTCTTTTCAGTTGCGTCCAGCGAAATTCGCTCATCTAGAAATCTTACGAAGTCTCTTGAGCCCATTATTTGCTCGTCGGAGAACCTATCCGCAGCAATAAGCTCAGCACCTTCAAAACCCTTGATATACGATGCCAAGATAAATCGCTTTATATCGTCAACAGAATGGCTCGATACGTACAAAGATGCAAAAGAGGACTTATGAACCGGTGTAATCACGAGAAAATCCTCTAGTAGAATCATTCTGACATTTCTCTCTTTTAGCTGAATATCTCTCCACCTATTGATCCATTTCTTTGGGATATAGAGTGAGAACGCACCTTTTCCCTCTGTGATTTTTTTTGTGAATTCTTCCATACTGATTTAGTAGCCCCCTTTTTCAGAATAATTTGGATGATGCAAATCCAAATAGGTCTCATTCTACTTATTTAACTTTTCTAGAAATTACTTAGAATTTCAAATTTTAGCGAATCGGTTCCCATTTTTTCCTCTACTTACAAAAGAATTAATAAGTATCCCAAATATTCGGAAACTATCCGCGGGGGTAGCCAAGCCTGGCCAAAGGCGCAAGATTGAGGGTCTTGTCTCGTAGGGGTCCAAGGGTTCAAATCCCTTCCCCCGCACCATTCAATCTCTGATTTCTTTGTACTGCCTTTCGGGATTATTATAAGATACGATCTGGTTTGTTATTAAAACAAGAGCACTTTGCAACGGTCATGGAGGAAAATTTATTAATTGCTAGATATGATTCAAATGGCATGGCGGTATGTCCAATATGTAGAAATGAAGGTTATGAGGTCGATAAAATAACAGTATTAATCCATGTTTCCGAGAAAAAGTGGCCTCTGGAGGACGCAAAATACTATTTTTGCGAGAATCCCAATTGTGAAGTCGTGTATTTTACAGAGACATCTCACACGATATTGAAGAAGGAAGATGTGAAAACGAAAGTAACATTTAAGGAAAAGACATCGCCTAAACCATTGTGCTACTGTAAACAAGTTACGGAGGAAGATGTACTGCGTGCGATTGAACGAGGAGCAAAAACCGTAGATGAAGTAAAGGGCATGACTGGAATCGGCGGCGGAGGCATGTGCAAGTACACAAATCCTTCTGGGAGGTGCTGCTCTCGTAGTTATACATCCTTTATAGAAAAGGCCCTGAAGAATAAGCTTAGAGATAACAGCCATCCTGTGATCCTTAATATTAAATAGGGCTTAAGGTAAAGTGAGATAAACTGAATAGATAACGAAGATTAAGAATAAGAATTCTATTTATATAAAGAAAGATCCAGGGTCAATTGAATAGCTGTTGGTATTTTTTGATTTCAACAATCAAGCCATCTGACATTTCAATTATTGCTTTTGTCATCTCCTCAATAGAAATTTCCGTGGCAATTTCCTTTGAGCCTTTAAAAAGGATATCCTTTATCCTCTCCCCAATCACATCATCATGCCCTGGTTTAACGCGTATAACAATTGAACCGGGGTAAAACAATTCTTCTCTGCTAATTCCATCTTCGTCTCCGTCCGTTATGGCGATTATTGGTATGCCAAATCGGTAAAGAATACTCCCCGCCGTTTTGCTGGTATCGTCACCAATTGTGACAACAAATCGCGAGTTTCTGCTAGAGTATACCGCTTCCTCAGTTTGGTGGTCCACGATTGAAATATAACCTCGCTTTTCAATACCTATGCATCGCGGTATCGATCGTGTTCTGCGTATCACTCCGCTTCTTACTCTCGCCGTCCAAATGTCATAAATTCCTAACCTTTCTACTCCGCTTTGTTTGAGTTTTATTCCTTCAGCAATCAGTCTTCCATTTTGATCTTTTGAAATTGCAACATGACTCGAAATAGCCTTTCCCACTACAATCCCGTTTATCCAAACGTTTTCGCCTGGAATAACACCACTAATTAATCGCCAAGTTCGATCACAGGATTTCTGCGTCATTTCGGGCATTTCAATCACTATCGCTCCTTCTTTTTCAGCTAAATCCATGAGAAATTTCGGCAAAGGTGAATTCCATCCGATAAAAACGCCATTGTCAACCTGTATTAGAGGCTTTGACAGCTTATCCTTAATCCTTAGAAAAATCAATTCGCCAAATTTCATGATCGATTCTTTGTTTTTTCCGTAATTCATCAAAAAAATAATATCTGATACCTCCTGGAGCGCTAATATTGCTTGAGAGGGAACTAAATGTTGATTGATGTCAATGACATCTTCGAGACCAGCATCAATGACGGCAGCTATCCCAGTGTAACCACTCATCAATATTCTTTTGACAACAAACTGTTTTCCTATTACACTTAAAGCACGATCAAAGAATTGAGTATCGATGGCTTCGGGACCATGAATAACTATTCCTGCGATCATAACTGCCAGCACCTCATCATATTATTGATTCTTCATCTCGACCGATTTGTAAAGTTTGCCAATTCTAATTTAAGTGGGAAAATGCACGACCTTCCTTCGATTTAAATTCTTGGATCATATGCCTTCTGTAATTTTTCACTTACTTGAGAGTACCATGCTGTTTCAATTTGATTGTACGAGATCGCCTAATGATTTTTTTGAGATTGTAAATCTAGTATTAGAATTCAAAGAAAAAACGCTTCACTCCGCCAACAAGATTAACATCTAACAATGGTGGAGATTCCATTACATGAGGTCAGAAAAAAATAAGATATAGCTTTTCCATAAAATATCGTATCATGAAGTGTCCGAAATGTAACGAGGAAATGGAAAGGGGATACATCACTTCAAGTTATCAATCCACAGTTTTTACCTTGTATTCATATCCTTTGGTAGAATGTGGTCTGCAGTGGCGCTTTGTAAGAGCAGGCATTGAAAGTGCCGAAGTTAGTGAAAGAGATCTGAGATTTAGTCTCGAAGGATTTCGTTGTAATAAATGTCGGTTTATTATATTACGATATTGAAAAAATTCGATTTCAAGATCTATAGAGAGTTGGCATTTTTAGTATTTACCGAGTTAAGTCCAAAAAAAGGTTGTAATTCTACATTATAGACCGTCTTTCAACGAGGTCTGGAGATTTTATGAATTCTGTTTTCAGTAATACCAAATTAGATAATCAGATAGATATTATTTATATACGGGTTATCGTTCAGCCCTTTCAAATGTTCCGGAAACCGGATTTGGAAAAATAGGGATTTCATGTTATTAATCACGCATCTCTTATTCATCGCCATTATCATCCATATGCTAAAACTCGATAGAAACGAGATTTTTGTTCTATTGCTCTTCGGAGTTCTTATTGATATTGATCATTTATTCGGGATCCCCACGTTCATCAAAAGCAATGGTATTTCAGGTATCTTTGACATAGATGCGCTTTTATCTTCGCCAGTACAATGGAAATCTATTTTACATTCCCCGATGGCGATTATCATCGTCGCTCCCGCATCTATCTCTTTCAGATATTCGATTCCAATTATAGCGTGGTGCTCGCATCTTGTAATGGATTTTGTCCAGATTGAATTGTTAGGGGTACTTTCATTGGCTGAAATGATTCTGATTCTTGTATTATTCTTCATCTATGTTTTCATGGAAGTAAGGGAATTCCGCATTAAATGCTCGTTAAGGCCATCAGGAGTTAGGCAATTCATATCCTGGGAATTAGGGAAAATCAGGAATCTCATTGTTACTTTTGGTTCCAAAAGATCATGCTGGAAAACAGTACGCTAATCATCCTGGCTTTCAATTTCTTCTATAATACTCAATAGAGCTCGAGTAAAGGATTCTGTGCTGTGGGTGCCTCCCAAATCGGGCGTGCGAATTCCATGCTCAAGAGCAATCCTTACAGCGTTCTGAATTCTCTCTGCTAAGTTGGGCAAATTAAGATATTCAAGCATCAGTGCGGAAGAGAGTATTGCAGCAACAGGATTTGCTATTCCCTTTCCTGCAATATCGGGCGCCGAGCCATGACAAGGTTCGAAAAGGCCAAATCCATCACCGATGTTAGCGGAGGGTGCGATCCCGAGGCCGCCAACGAGCGCCGCGGCTTCATCGGAGAGAATGTCACCGTACAAATTGAGAGTGACGATACAATCATATGCCGTTGGATTGCTGATGAGAGCTGCCGCCATTGCATCTACATGTATATCGTTCGCCATGAGTTTTGTTTTTTTCGTTTCCTCAAAAAAAATCTTTCTAAAAAGCCCGTCAGATTTTCGCATTACATTGGCTTTATGGACACATGTGATTTTCTTTCTTCCTTTTTTTTCGCAGAGGTTTATTGCAAATCTGACAATCCTCTTGCATGCCTTCTCGGTAATCTTTCGCTCAAGAATAACTCCCTCTTCAGTTTCCCTTTCTATACCTGTATAAACGTCTTCTGTATTTTCGCGAACAATGACTATGTCCATGTCTACTAGTCCGATCGATGGAATGAGGCGCCTGAAAGGCCGCACGTTAGCGTAGAGATTAAAGTACTTGCGAATATATAACAAAGGTGAATCGTACTGTGGATCTTCTGGTGTAGTAATTGCACCGAAGAGGCATGCATCGGATTCAGCTAGGAAATCAAGTGTTGATTTGGGTAGATAGGTACCAGTTTTCTTGTATGCAGAAAGCCCTATTTCGGCATCGACAAATTCGACTGGCGTCCCCAAATATTCTATAACGGATCTCGCTGATTTCACTACTTCAGGTCCTATCCCATCGCCACCGATTATCACGACCTTCTTCAACACTAATCACCAAGTCTTTCTAAGACACTTGCTATAATTAATGGGAGAGTAATTGTGGCATCTCCCTCCACAGTGATTTCTTCTGCAGTTTCCTTTACTTTTCCCCATGATTTCGCTTCTCTTGTTCTTGCACCGGAAAGGCTGCCATCATATTCCTGTGCCGTAGTGAGATAGACAACGTAGTCCAATCCTCCACGGAACTGATTCCACCAAATTGTATGATGCTTTGAGATCCCACCTCCAATGATAATTGCCCCTGTCTCTTCTGCGTCAAAGACTATGTCTGCAAGCTCTTGCTCATCTCGAAATGTATCAATAGAAATATTTTTATGAGTCTGCCAGTACATCCAAAGCTGAGATCCAAACGCGCCGTCCATAATGCCAGGTACATAAATAGGTATTTTATTATGGTAACACCAATATAAAAGTGAATCGCTATTCTTCAATTTTGCTCCTATCAATTCTATGATTTCCCTCGTTGACAAGGAGGATTTATTTTCGAATATCTGGGAAAACATTGGAATTAATTTTTCTTCAAGAACCAAACCGTAACTTTCGTCAGGTACAAGCACGTTGCCAAGTCGGTTAATACCTTTCTTTCTCAACTCAACATCATCCATATAGAAATCGCCATGATAGTAATCTTTCCAGGAACGGGCGAGATCATGGTCTAGCGTTCCACAGGTAGTGATGATGACATCGATCAATTTTCTTCTTGCAAGTTCTACGATAACGCCTCTTGTTCCCGTAGCTATGATACAGGCTGGGAAAGAAAAAAAGACTGTACACTTCTTGCTTCTAAACATTTTTTCCACGATATCGGCTGCATCCGAAACTTTTCTGCCAGTAAATCCTCCAGAATTCTTCATTTGGGAAACTAATTCATTTACAGTCAGCTTCGTTTTTAGCTTGATATCCTTAACTGGTCTCTCTTCATGCATGAGCATTCCTCTCTTTGTCCGCTTACAATCGTATCAGTATATAAAGGAACTACTATCGCTCAATGAATGTAAATTCTCAAGTAATTTTTTGCCGACGCAAATGAGAATGCATGAATATGTGTGTCAATTATATCGCGAAAACCCCCCCCACCAAAAATCCCAAGTAAGAAAAATGTTCTTTTCTCTTGATCGATTTGAAGAGAATTAAGGCAGCAAGGATTTCGGTAATCAGCAATTCCATCCTTGTTTGTTTGAAATTAATAGCAGGATTCTTGATGTTTTCAGTTAGCATGATCTCCGAGGCTCTTCATTCTGCGATGGATCTCATTGCAGCGATTATTGCAAATTACTCTGTAAACAAAGCAGCCCAGCCACCTGATTATGATCATGCTTATGGCCATGGAAAATATGAAAACATGGCAGGTACAATAGAAGCATTGCTCATCTTTTTTGTCTCAATCATTATTGTTTACGAGGCTTTGATGAAAATACTGAATAATGTTGGCGTTGAATTGGTTGAAGTCGGAATTTCAATCATGGCGTTTTCCATAGTTGTAAATTTTCTTGTTTCCCGTTACTTGTCTAAGATCGCCGAAGAAGAGGATTCTATCGCCTTGAAAGCTGATTCACTCCATCTTAAGACTGATGTTTGGACATCTGCAGGTGTTCTCTTCGGTCTTGTTGGGATCCGTCTAACAGGACTAACAGTATTGGATCCATTGATAGCTATTGGTGTCGCATGCGTCATCTTGAGGGCGGCTTATAACCTATTCATTGAGTCAACAAGAGGACTCGTTGATGAGAAACTACCTCCCGAAGAGGAAATGGTCATCAAGAACGTTCTACTAGATCATATGCCTAGCGTTGTCAATTTTCATTCATTAAGAACGAGAAAATCGGGAAATCAGAGATTCATAGATCTGCACTTGGTAGTTGACTCAGGGATGAGCGTTGAGAATTCCCATAGAATTGCGGATCATCTTGAATCAGAGATATCGAAAAGGCTACCAAATACAAGTGTTCTCATCCATATTGAGCCCAGCGACTCTCAAAGGGACGATAAAGATATGTGAATTTAAGAGTTGCGGATTCGCTTGGCGAATATGAGCCTCTCCAGTTTATTGTTGTAGCGGATATTACTACAACAATTTTCACACTCTCCATGAAATATAGGCTTTCCTCGTCTCAATTGATTGATATAATAGCAAGAAGATTCGCCGTCAGTGACAGATCTAAAAAGGATCTCGATTTATTTAGGATCGTTCATCGGTCCCCTTTCGGGTAATGCCGTATTGGCACTTGTTCCGACGCTGAAAGCAGAATTTGATGCTTCTGCGCCATCGGTCTTACTTTCAATAACTTTCTTCATGATTCCATTTGCTTTCTTCACTCTATTTTCGGGTGCGATTTCAGACGTTTACGACAGAAAGAAAACAGTCTTACTTGGCTTCCTCTTTTACATCGTTGGAAGCATCTTTTGCGCGGTGAGTCCGAATTTATCCTTTTTTTATCTTGCTAGAATTATTCAAGGCTTCGGTTATGGATTTGTGAATCCCGTTCTAGTGGCGATACTCGGGGATATTGTACCGTATGAAGAACGGGGTAAGGCAATGGGTAATCTCGGGGCGGCAACGACAGCAGGGATCGCTTTGGGTCCATTCATAGCTGGTTTCATCTCGATTGTGAATTGGCGCGCGGTATTCCTTGTTATAGCCTCAATGATCGCAGTAATTGCGCTCTTCTTCAGGATCCAATTTATGAACATGATTTTTGCGAGAGGCACTCAAAGTGCATTGCAAGTAATCAAAAATTTATGGCAAGGAATACGTGATAAGAAGATTTTTGCTTTATCTCTCACAGGTTTTCTCACCTTCATTGGCTATGTTTCTACAATATCATTCGTTTCCGATTTTCTATCTTTACCTCCATTAAGTCTAAAGGAAAGCGATATTGGAGCAATTATGGCCACCACGGGAATCGCCGGAGTACTTGCGGCACCAGTTGGGGGAAGACTAACGGACAAGCTCGGAAGATTCATTACGCCCATAATAGGCTATATTTTAATCATAGTATCAATGGTATTAATGGGATCTACGGATACCCTTTTCATGATTGTCGTATCGCTTGCAGTTCTTGGTTCGGGGACTGCGATTGTATGGGCTCCTTTGTTGACATTATCTGTGGAAATCAAACCAGGCAGTCGAGGCACGGTGTCATCGCTCTTTAACGGATCGAGATTTTTTGGATATTCTCTCGCACCGATAATCGCCGCACCGATTTATGTATCAAGCGGAATCGAAGCAGTATACTTATTTACAATACTTCTAGCAGTCTGCGCAAGTGGGGCTGTTTGGATAGTCAGTATTATCGCTAATCCCAGTGCGTCAATATCTCGATGAGCTTTATGTGGGATTCCGAGTCGTTATTACTATTGTCAAGAATGCTCCACTTGCCATTTGACAATCGCAGCATGCGATCGCGAACCCTATGCAGATGATCAAGTTCTTCAAACATTTCTTTTTCTTCATTACGCGCCATAATTCTCTTATATGCAATGTGAGGATCAACATCAATGAGTATTAGCTTATCAGGCACAGGAAGCAATTTCTCAAAAAACTTGTACCCAAATTCTGATAATTTCTCAGGCAGGTATGCAGTGGCTAAAATATACCTCACGAAAACGATGTTGCGCCAACCTTCCTTCCTTGACTTCATTATGTACAATGATTGAAATACGTCTATTATGAAGAAAAGTGCTGCCAAAAGCTCCATGATTTTCCCGGCTTTTCGAAGAGCCCAGCGAGAGATTCTACCGCACAATCTCTCCGACGGATGAATGAAAACCTTCGTTGTCTCTCCCCTCTTTTCGTAGTAATCTTTGATCCACATAGCACACGTTGTTTTTCCAGAGCCATCTATTCCATCAATCACGATCCACCGCATTGTCTAAATCCCCGTAAAGTAAACGACACACGAGGTGAGTATGGGAATGACAATGTTATCAATATCACCTGGGGTAATCAGCTCAACCAAGGCCACGAAAGCTCCTATGCCTAGTGAGATCCCGATGCTCGGGATTACACTGGGCATCGCAACTGTAAACATTGAATTAGTGAACAAGTAGTCGTAATATGAGAGAACAGCAAGAGTTGCCACTGAGGTTGCAATAAACACAGAAATCGAGCCTTCAAGACTCTTTCCATATAATAACTTTCTGCGCCCATAACGTCTTCCAACAAATCCGCCGAATCCGTCTCCATATGCCATCGCAACTATTCCTATAGATGCGATTGCCCGGTTATCAAAGAAAATGAAGGCAAGTATTGTCCAGGAAATTGCATACATCACGAGACCTAGTCCATGCCCAGCTCCTGTAGTTCTACCTAGAACAGAATTGCGCAATTTCGGAATGGGTGAATAGGGCGACACCAATAATAGAATTGGCACAAAAGGCGCAGCAGCGAGAAACGCCATAACCCATGCTTGGTCAAATACCCACCAAAATAGAACAATGTTTCCCGTAGCCATATGTATGAATTTTCTTTGCGCATCGCCACCATAGCGTTTTCTAATATGTTGAGAAATTGCGACTATTGATGCCACGTAACAATAGACGAGTAGAAGCCCTATTACGTCGCCTCTCCCCAGCATTTGATGGTAAAAAGGGTTATAAGTATATAGAGGTTTAACAAGCAGTCGAATAGTATGGAGCTTGGTCTGATGGATTTTTGAAATTGAGATCGATCATAATATTTTGCATTTTTTCATTTCGAAGAGAATCCATTCCTTTTTTTTCAAAATTCTAGGGATAGCTACTAGAGGCGATAAAAAGTAGATCTATTGTTAAAATTACAAAAGGGTGCACTCTTGAGGACAGCAAAAGGATATATGCATTGAATAGCTTCGTTTCAAATGAGCATGAACGAACGAGATGTGTCCTTAGCCAAGTCCTTTGCGGACGAGCTAGTCAAGTCAAAGGATTTGACACCATTAATACTTAATGCTAGAACAACTCAATTTATGAGAATTAATCTTATTTTACTAAAGGCAATGTCCAGTCTTATGGGAATGCGCGGTCTCGTAATCACCATTGATAGGCCGAGCCATTACATTGCCTATCTGTTGAAACTTCATAATATCAGTATCAACAATCTTACGTTTGTAGATATCATTGCGAAATTTTCTTCAGATAGAAGGTCCACTTCAGTGGGACTCGAATTGTTAGGTGAGCCTTTCAAAATTGATAATTTGCCAGAATTACTAACGCATATTTCATCTGCATCAAATTCACGGCCTGTTGATTTGAACTCTTTTGATTTTGCGATTATAGATAACTTGGCCACATTGATGATATACAATGGATACCCAGCAACCGAAAGATTTCTGCGGGACTTTGTGCATTCAACTGCAATCGCTAGAGGCGTTATTCTGCCTATACTCGTCGACAGAGAAAAACATCCATTCTTGTATGAGATTGCCCGCTCTATCAGCAAAAAAGAAGTCAAAATAGAAGATCATAGAATCTCATCATCCCTGTTATCTCATGATTTAACTCATTCCCCTAGCAGAAGTGAATTTGGGAAAATGAACGACAAGGAGGCAGGGATTTGAATTTTGAACAAGACTCGACCAAGTGGACCAACAAAATCGTACGAATTCCATCTGGAATTTCTGGTCTCGATGAAATGATAGAAGGAGGTTTTCCATTTCCTTCAGTAATATTGGTGTCAGGAGCAGCTGGCACTGGCAAGACAACATTTGCCCTGAAGTTTTTGTGTAAAGGGGCTGAAATTGGAGAAAGAGGGTTGTTTATTACCACGCTGAGCGAGCCAACTCAATGGATGCTGAGGTTCGCATCTCAATTTGATTTTATAAAGCCCGAATATTTCGGAGGTGACATATCATACCTCGATCTTGGATCCATTATGCGAAGAATGGACCCCGACAAAATACTCGATACAATAGAACGGCAAGTTGCCGAGATTATTCCTCAAAGGATCGTAATCGATCCAATCACCGTCGTAGGAAATATGATAAAGAGTCAATACAGACTCTTTCTTTTTGATCTTGTTAATATGCTCAAGAATTGGAATTCTACAACGGTTGTCACTGGTGAAGTCAATCCTTCGGACCTCTATCCCCCTGAAATTGCTTACGCAGTTGATGGAATAATACTGCTTATGTTTTCAGAAGAAGCCGGTGCACGCCGAAAGTATCTTGAGGTGCTAAAAATGCGCGGGACGAATCATCTTACAGGACGTCAATCGATTGATATTACTAAATCAGATGGCATAGTAGTGTTGAAGGCGAGATTCTAGTTTTCATGATCATTTGATGAAAGACTAGGAAATTTGAACGCTTCTATGTTTGCTGCGACACACTTTTAAATGCCCTGATCTTGGAATTGAAATCCATAGCACAGGCGAAAGCATTAATGGAAGACATGAAAATGCAAAACTCATACAAAACTGCCGATACATTCGATGCTTATTTCGATCCATGTAGCGATCACGAGAATAAACGATTTATATAAGTACAAAAATAACCGGGCCAAAACACCGGGGACGGATTGTTTATGGACACTTTGTTATACATAATACCATTGGCAGGCGTTGTTGGACTATTGTTCGCAGGATACCTGACGTGGAGCATCTTCAGAAAAGACACTGGCACACCAGAAATGCGGGAGATTAGCGATGCGATACGAGTCGGAGCGATGGCATATTTAGCAAGACAGTACAAGACAATTGGGATAATCAGCATTATACTTGCAATAATTATTTCGGCAGGAATCAGACTCGAGGTCGGCGTGGCGTTTCTCATGGGTGCGTTCTTCTCTGCATTATCGGGATACATAGGAATGTACGTTTCAGTCAATTCAAACATCAGGACTGCAAGCGCTGCAAGAAGGACTTTAGATGAAGCTCTCAAGATCTCATTTCGAGGAGGAGCTGTTTCGGGCCTTGCCGTTGTGTCATTGAGCCTTTTGGGAGTTGCAGGTGTAATCTTTCTCTATGAAATGTTCTTCGGATTGAAAGATGCCTTGTTTTACGCAGTTGGCTATGCATTCGGTGCAAGTTTTGCAGCACTTTTTGCCCAGCTGGGAGGAGGGATTTACACTAAAGCAGCAGATGTAGGAGCAGATCTAGTGGGAAAGGTTGAGGCAGGCATTCCTGAAGACGATCCAAGAAATCCAGCGGTTATTGCAGATCTTGTTGGCGATAATGTTGGAGATTGCGCTGGTCGTGGAGCCGACCTCTTTGAATCGACAGCCGCAGAGAACATTGGCGCAATGATCATTGGTCTGTCAATTTTCTTATTTGTTAAGAATACTACAGGGCAAGAACAATATGGGTGGATTTTCTTTCCATTAGTGGTCAGAGCTCTGGGAGTATTTGCGGCAATCATCGGTATTATGGCTGTACGAATGAGAAATGAAGAGGAGCATCCGATGAGGGCTCTCAACAGAGGTTACTACCTTTCCTGCGTTCTAGCTGCGATATTTTTCTACATAGCAGTAGATAGCATGCTTGGCAGTATAGAATACTTCTATTGCGGTCTTGTCGGCATTGCCTTGAGCATTATTATCGTTTACATAACACAGTATTACACTTCTGGAGAATGGAGACCTGTGAGAGAAATCGCTAAATCCTCTGAAACCGGTCCCGCGACTAACATCATCACAGGATTTTCAGTTGCGCTAGAGACAACAGCGATGCCCGTAATTGCCATAGGTATTGCGCTATTAGCGGCTTACCAATTGGGAGTGATGGCTGCACCCGAAGGCTCGGGAACATTCATTTACGGAATTTACGGAACTGCAGTAGCAACCATGGGCATGCTCGCAACATGCGCTTTCATTCTGGCTGAAGATACTTTTGGACCGATAACAGATAATGCTGGTGGCATTGTCGAGATGTCGGATCAACCCGAGGACATAAGAAAGAGAACAGACAGGCTCGACGCTGTTGGAAACACTACTAAGGCTCTCACAAAGGGATACGCAATGGGCTCAGCTGCGCTTGCGGCTTTTCTGCTTTTCGCAGCATACTTTGAAGAAGTGGCTAAATTGATGAATGATAAGCTAGGCAGTGGAACGTTGACGTTGGCTGATGTATTCCATGTCGACATTGCTAGTCCTCCTGTATTCGTCGGTGCTTTCATAGGAGCAATGCTCGTGTTCTTGTTTGCCTCGCTGGCAATCAGAGCCGTAGGCAAGGCAGCATACAACATGATAAGTGAAGTTCGCAGACAGTTCAGAGAAATACCTGGATTGCTTGAGGGAAAAGCTAAGCCAGATTATGCGAAGTGTGTCGATATAAGCACCAAAGGTGCATTGAAAGCTATGGTTTTGCCAGGAATACTACCAGTAGTTGTCCCGGTTACTTTTGGCTTGATATTAAGGGCATTAGGATATTCTGAGGCCGTCCAAGCAGTAGGAGCGCTTTTGATGGTGGGAACGATCTCGGGCGTACTTATGGCCACTTTGATGAACAACGGCGGAGGAGCCTGGGATAACGCCAAGAAGTATATAGAAGCTGGACATCACGGTGGAAAAGGTACCCCAGCTCACGCTGCAGCAGTTGTTGGAGACACTGTGGGAGATCCGTTCAAAGACACAGCAGGACCTTCTCTCCACGTCTTAGTGAAATTGCTTTCAACTATCACCTTGGTGTTTGCCGCTTTGTTTGTGGTCTGATTACAAACCTTTTTTTATTTTCAATTTTTGATTCTAATCTTAAAGTATTCTTTATGGTGATTATTCTGGAGCTTTTGCGAGAGGCTCAAGTTTTAAATAAGGGTTGAGTCATGCCCAAATGTCCAAGAGGGGCTTGCAATGTACTTGCTAACAACTCAGGAAAAAGTAGTTAGAATTCCTCCGCACAGGCTCGGAGAAGATCTAGACAAGGTTGTTAAGGAATTGACAAGGGAATCATTCGAAGGAAAAATCGAAGGCAATGATTCATACACAGTCTTAGTTAGAAATATTGAACCAGTGGGATTGGGGCGAGTTGTTCATGGTGATGGTGCTGTTTATCAAAAAGTGAAATTTGAAGCGCTTGTATTTCGACCACAGTTGCATGAGGTTATTGAAGGATTTATTTGTGAAGTAATGAAATTCGGTGCATTTGTGAGATTCGGTCCCCTGGACGGTCTCCTTCATATAAGTCAGGTACTTGATGATAGAATCGATGTTGACGTTGAAAATCAACGACTTATTGGGAAGGACACAAAAAGAGATTTGAAGCTGAACGATAAGGTGCGGGCGAGGATAGTTGCGTTGAGTCTTAATGAGCGATCGCCTAGGGAGAGCAAAATAGGGCTCACGATGAGGCAGCCAGGGCTTGGAAAATTTGAGTGGATTGAAGAGGATCGGAAAAAGAAGGGTGGTGCCTCGTGAAGGTGCAACGTGCGTGCAAACATTGTAGTTATATCGCTGAGGAGGAAACTTGCCCTCTGTGTGGAAATCCTACTTCTGAGGATTGGCAGGGATACGTGATCATTATAGACCATACGAAGTCTGAAATAGCAAAGAGGATGGGCATTAATGTCAATGGGAAATTCGCACTCAGGGTCAGATAATCTAGAAGTTCCTAAGAAAGGATGGATTTTACAAGACTCCATGCGTGAGCAATTGCACATGCCCTTTGGAGTTCTTGTTAACATGGAAGATATTCAAAGCGAAATTCGGAATTGTCAGAAGTTAATCACAGTTGGGGATGTAGTGACTTCGAACCTGTTGCAAAACGGATTATTGCCTGACATATTGATTTTTGACTTCAGAACAAAGAGAGAACATGCGGATATTCTAAAAGATCTAATTGAGAAAGTTGACGGCACAATGATTTCTGTAAAAAATCCAGCATCCCATATAAGTCCCGACCTTGTTGAAACAATCAGAGGTGCACTTAATGAAGAGGGCAGGATCAAAATCTTCGTTGATGGAGAGGAGGATTTGGCTGCTCTGGTTTGTGTTGCTCTTGCCCCTGTAGGGACTTGCCTAATCTACGGGTTACCCGATAAGGGAATGGTTTTTGTAAGGGTCAATGACAATATTTCCAAGAAGGCAAAAGCCATTATTTGCAAAATGGAGGAATGTGAATGAAGATCGAAATAATTGAAAAGAAAGAGAACGTTCTTCAACAAAGACTGGAGGTGCGCTTCAAGATTGATCATACTGGTGAGCCAACACCTTCACGAGATGCGATCAGATCGAAACTCTCTGAAATTCTAAATGCTCCAAAGGAGCGCGTAATTCTTACAAGTGCAAAGACTGAGTTTGGCCGATCGCATACAGTCGGATATGCCAAAGTCTATGATTCGATAGAAACGGCAAAACTCAAAGAGAGTAAATTTGTTCTCGTTAGAAACAAGCTAGCTGAAAAGGAACAGAAAAAGCAAGAAAAGAGCACAAAACCTGCGCCTGCAGCTAAGAAATAGGAGGGCTAGTCATGGCGAAAAAGGATTATTATCAGATCAATAGCGGGAAATTGGAAAGAAAGAAGAAGCACTGCCCGAAATGCGGACCTGGGGTATTCCTGGCAGAACACGCGGACCGAATATCATGTGGCAAATGCGGATATACTGAGTTCAAAAAGAAGTAGCTCAGGTTCTTTGCGAACTGCAACCAATTGGCTTTTGTAGAGATGCTTAGGTCTGCATTTTTTGCCAATCTTCGAATCAGGACCTCCAGATGAAAATAGAAAATGAAAAGATATTATGGAATCAAACGGACGTCAACACTTTATTATAAATAGCCCCGATCACTGCCCCAACAGGTGCAATTTTCACACTCATGAGAAAGCCGTAAATGATTGTTGCGAAACTAGAATCGAAACTTGGAATGTCCATTTCGAAACTCCAGGTAATGAATTGCGCACAGAGTGAAACTGGAATTGAAAGCAAGAGTCCCGCAACCGATCCATAGATGATTCCACCTAGTCCCCCTTCGGATTTCCATGACACAAGCGAAGAAGAAGCGGCAATAAATGCTGCAAGAATTGTCAGGAGAATGCTGGTGGCAGAGTGCTCACCCGCTGTTAAACCCTCCATCACAGAATAAGCGATTGCACCTCCGAGCGCTCCTAAAAAGAGCACGAATGCGTGGTGTCTGTTAAAATTAACAATCTTCCTGCGCCAGTGGTAAACAGGTATCAAAACAATTTCGGCAATAATGAGAAATCCTATTGCCCGAGTAAGCGCGCTGTTACCATAGGTTGCTTCTGAATCATCTATGAGTGCGTAATGATTTCTTGACCAAATGACTAAGGAAGATCCAGTCGTATCTACAGCAAGTCTTGTTGAATTCAAAAGTGTCGTGTCAGCTCGCCATATAGGAGTAGCTCTTCCTAATTGAAATTTTTCGATTTTGTCTGAAGTAACGACAAAAAATTCATCGGACACCGATGGGACGGCAACTTCTTCGATATTTGGAATCGATATTATAGGGGTTATGATTGTTTCGTTTACAAAAATCAAAGAATCGTCGGATCTTAAAATGTATGACTCCGCTTCTCCATGCATGAATAAAGATGTAGAATTTAGCGGAAGATCAGCTGTCCACACAATATAATCCCTATAGAGATCAATATGGGCGAGATGCACAGATTCATCACCGTAAAGTACAGCAAGATATACACATGAGGGTGAGACCTCAAGCTTTTTAATTCTTTCTGAGAATTGAAGTATTGCCCTAGGTTTGCTATCTGTGGCCCTAAAATAGTAAACAGTGTTATTTTCTAAGGCAATTGCAATTCCATTTGCGTTTTTAGCAGTGGAGACTTCTACAATTTCCTCATGGAATTCGTACTTCCAGAGGATTGCTCCTCCCGATGATACCGAAATCTGCATCAAACATGTACTGGTATCGTTTCTGATAATGCAACCAATTTGAGTTGGGCGATACAAACCCATTGCATATTTCTCAGAAATCCCAAGTAAATCTATTGAGCCATTCAATTCAATTGAAAATAGAGCACTGTTATTATTAGGCTCATAATAAGAAATCATATTGCTGCCAATCAGAATTGCCACCGCACCAGTCATGCTCCCTACGATGTAATCAGTAGGGTGGCCGGAAATAAAATATTCCAATGTATTGCCATCTTCAAGAGCCAATATACTGTCATTTGTCCTGACAAGCACACGATCTGGCACAGCGAATTTTACTTCTAAGACATCAGATGGTAGGGTAGCTATTTCTACTTTCTTTTCATCTGTTGCTATTGTAAGATTGTAATAAATTAGCGCAAGATCTATGCATATAATGATGACGAGTACGATGGAAATAGTAAAGCGCTTACGTTGCTTGGCGGATTTCGGAATCAGCCACTTCAGAGTTCTTAGCATCACAGCACCTATCAATTCGTTGAGAACATTCAACAATCTTAATCATTGTGTATTCACAGTCTATATAGATTGAATCAAAATCCAAAATTCAAGCTTAGAATTTGAATCTAAGAATTTTCTGCTCATCGAGATCAATTCAAAAGCTTTATTGCATACACATTCTATCGGGCCATTTAAAGGGCCTGTAGTGTAGCTTGGATATCACAGAGGCCTCCGGTGGCAGATGTCCGAAGAGAGCCTCAAACTCGGGTTCAAAATCTCTGAACTCAGAGATGAAAATCCCGGCAGGCCCGCCTTGATTTCCTTCGATTTTTAGTTTTGCTATCATAAGGTTTTTCTATTTACATGCCTACTCGGATTCAGAATGTACCTGACAAAAGCCGAGGAGAGGATATTAAGCGGAGAAGAAGGCTATGGCAGGCAAAAAGCTATGGAATTGCTGGTAGCACTCGGTACAATTTACGATGCTGATCACTTGATACCCATCACATCTGCTCATCTATCGGGCGTTTCCTACAAAACAATCGGCGATGGTGGAATTAGTTTTTTGGCCGAAATTTCGAGAGATACAAGGGTTGAGGTGCCAACAACGTTAAATCCTGCAGGCATGGATCTCAGACGATGGAAGGAAATGGGCGTGGATGAAGAATTTGCAGAAAGACAGCTCGAAATAATATCTTATTACGAAAGAATGGGAGTAACCGTGAGTTGCACTTGCACACCATACCTTACCGTAAATAAACCTCATCAAGGCGATACAATTTCCTGGGCGGAATCATCTGCTCTGTCTTATGCAAATTCAGTGATAGGGGCGAGGACGAATAGGGAGGGTGGACCTGGAGCTCTTGCCGCTGCCATAATCGGAAAGACGCCAAATTACGGTTTGCATATAACCGAAAACAGAAAGCCGACGATTATAATCAAGGCAAAAATCAAAGCTGGTGTGTTTAGTCACTCATTGCTTGGTTATGCAGTAGGAAAAATCGTTTCAGGCGGTATACCTTATTTTACCGGAATCCATCCAAATGCAGATGAACTCAAAACGATGGCTGCAGCAATGGCGTCATCAGGATCCGTGGCGATGTTTCACGTGGAAGGATTGACGCCTGAGTCAAATCATTTCGATTTATCGCATTTAGAAAAGGTTGAGGTAACTGATGAAGAACTTAAGGAAGTCTGTGAATCACTGACCTCAGGAACTGATCCTGAGCTAATCGCACTTGGTTGTCCGCACCTCTCGATTGAGGAAATGAGGTGGCTTGCTGCGGAGCTTGCTCAGGCTAAAAAGAATAAGGATGTAGATGTTTGGTTTTGCACTTCAAGATATATGACAGAAAAGTGCCCCAGAGAAACAGAAATCCTAGAACGCTTTGGCAAAGTTGTATGCGATACATGCATGGTTGTAGCGCCTATTGAAAAACGTTACAGATTCACTGGAACAAACTCAGCTAAGGCGTGTTGCTATTTGCCTACCCTCTGCTCGCAAAAAGTGACCTGTGCGGATGCAATTCGACTATTGGAGATGGTCATTTGATTTTGAAAGGTAGAGGTATTTCTAAAGGTAAAGTGGAAGGAAGAATACTGCTCATAAATTCACCCTTTAGCTTTCTTGGTGGTGTTAATGTCACCAATGGTACTTTACTTGCACCTGAGAATTTGAAGGGGACGAGCATAGACGGAAGAATCATGGCGTTCCCTGTAGGAAAAGGAAGCACGGTTGGCTCTTATGCGATTCTTCAGCTCAAGAAGATGAAAAAATCTCCTGCCGCTATCATTAATCATAGAGCAGAACCCATTATAGCAACAGGTGCGGTAATGGCCGGAATTCCAATGATTGATTGCATAGACATATCTCTCTTGAGAAATGACGATCGCGCAATTGTAAATGGTACTACTGGTGAATTGGAACTGCCTGATATAGACGAGGTTAACGTTGTATCGTGTATTCTTAAAAGAGATAATGAAATCCTGATACTGAAACGGAGCGAAAAAGTCGGGACTTTCAAAGGGTATTGGGCCGGCATAAGTGGATTTGTGGAAAAGAACGAAGTGCCATTGGAAACAGCATACAAAGAAGTCCTCGAAGAGGTCGGAGTTTCTAATGCAAAACTCCTAAAAGTTGGACCTAAAATATGGGCGCGATCGGGGAATAGAATTTGGGCAATTCACTCCTACTTATTCGAAGTTGGCGATTTTGATGTTACATTGGACTGGGAGCATACTGAGTACCAATGGGTAAAACCGCACGAACTGGAAAAATATAAAACTGTTCCGGGGTTTGACATGGTGATTTCGGCACTATTGAATCGAAGCGATCGCAACTCCTGATGCATTAAATTGTTGTATCAACTTCTTTCTCCAAGAGATTAAGTTCGTGCTGTGCGAGCGTCGAAGGATTCAATGCAAGCAGTAGTATCGCTTCCCTAATTGCCACCTGATCGCGGAGGGACTGGACGAATCGAAGAACTGTAATGAAATTGTTATTAGTAATGAGGTATTCAAGACCATCCAGCAGTATAATGGCGTTTTCCGTGGATGAAAGGAATTGCTCAAGCGAGACACTGAGCTTCTCCAAGTCTTTAGGACGAAGACTGTTTTCCTTTCCCACATTTGAAAGCCATATTATGGGCACATCGCCAATATCATACCTCGATCTTATCTTTAGAGGATAGTTTCTCGTTACGCAGAATCCCTTAAAACCCTTTGAAAGGGCCTGCTTAAAAAGATAGTAAGATCGCTCTGATTTTTCCTCCTTGATCAGATAAGTGAATGATTTTTCGAGTTGAATATCTTCCATGACTGGGCTTTCTAATGCTTCGACTTCTTCAACTTCTTGTGAACCAATGGAAACACTCGCACCACATGAGGAACATGAAATTTCATTTGGCCTGATGATCGCACCACACGTAGCGCACTTTAAATTCTTTTCAAAACCACCATAAAGTGCATAATTGAAAATCGCTTCTGCCGTCTTTGATCCTATGCCGCCAAGCGCGCGGAGCTCCTCAAGTTTCGCATTCTTAATTTTCTCCAAATTATTGAACCCAGAATCGTAAAGAAGCTCTGCTTTGACTCTATTCATTCGCGGTATTCGCAATAAGTACATAATAAATTCTTCCTTTGGCATGGCCTTGTCTTCCTTCAGTACTTTGCCGCAGGATGAGCAAACAAGCGAATCCATCTTTACAGGAACCCCACAATTTGGGCATGTTTCAATTACTTGAGGTTCACTTTTTTCGAAGTAATGCAGTATCTTTCTTAGGTCGTTCTTGTCTAGGCCACTGACTTTCGATAGGGCTTCAGTTCCTGCTTTTCTTAGACCTTCAATGTTTCTGTATCCTGCTTCTGCAAGTGCAATAGAGGCTTCTTTTGATAGGCCAGGTATCATCGAGAATTCCTTGATTGCATCTTTTGTGTGAAGCGAGGTAATACCTATTACCACCTTTTCTCCTTCAATATCCCATTCAACGACCATTTCTCCATCTGGCTCATCAACAAAAACAATGTCACGAGCCCTTGTCTCATTCATTACATAGCTCTTATGGCTTTCAATGAATTCTTGAATTTTCTCGGAAGCACTCAATTGTACCTTTATATATTCTTCAATATCCAATTTCGCATCCTTCCTCATTTGCTGAATTCTTCTGATAATTTCTCGTGCGTATCCTTCGGCTTCGATTTCCGGTGTGATTTTGAAGTCCATATATAATTCGCCGGCTGAGAATTTCGTGCCGATGATATCTGGTGGAAGGGAGACTGTAAATGAGACCATATTGGGCTCGATTTTGAGCAACTGCCCCTCGACCCCGAGATAATATTCTCCCTTTTCGACGCTTTGCTTCACTTGTTTTGCCGGTCTTGTCTTAAGCAGAACCGCTATTTTACTCGACCACTGTCTGTATACTTTTCCAATGGCATGTGGATTTGGAACTACGTTCAGAATGAGCTCTTCCCACTCCTCACCTGGATCGACATATTCAATTGTTTTGACATTTGCTTGCGACAATAATATTGATTCAAGCGACTTGATCGAATTCATTACTTCGTTGCTATTCGCCTTTATAATTATACGACGAAGTGGCCACCGAAGCTTGACTCCCTGAGCCTGACGTTCCTTTGTGACAATTTCAACAATTTCTTGAATGGTCTTCATTGCTGATTCTAATTTATCATTCGTACGCGTAAGGTCTGCTGCTGGCCAATCTAGCATGTGGATGGATTCCATAGAGCCATCCAAGTGTTGGTAAATCTCTTCGGCAATATGAGGACAAAATGGTGCCAGGAGCTTGGTGACATTCATCAGAACATCGTGTAGAGTCTTGTACGCTGCTAATTTATCCGAATCTCCTTCTTCTTTCCACATCCGATCTCTAACAAGTCTCACGTACCATCTGCTCAAATCTTCGAGTATGAATTCTTCAAGCGCTCTAGTCGCTTTATGCAACTCATATGAATTGAGATGACGTGTGACATCGTTTTTCAGTTTCTCACATCTCGAAATAAGCCAGAGATCCTCCTTTCTGAACGCATTTTTTATTATTTCATCGTTTACTAATGCAGGATCAAACTTATCGAGTGCCATGTAAGAAGTGGCAAAATTGCAGACATTCCATAAAATGTTGAGGGTCTTTCTTGCATTTTTCACGCCCTCAAATTGAAATGCTATGTCCTCCCATGGCGCATTCGTTCGCATCATGTAGAATCTCAGCGCATCGGCCCCGTATTCCTTTATGACGCTAGCCGGCTCAATTACATTTCCGCGGCTTTTCGACATCGGTTGCCCTTTGGGATCAAGAACCCAACCGTGCATCAGTACCGATTCATAGGGTGCCCTCTGGAAGCAAATGCAACTAGCAGCAAGTTGCGAATAAAACCATCCTCGTGTTTGATCATGC